>NZ_JAPDNV010000001.1:0-264565 GCF_026013155.1 Paenarthrobacter sp. PAE-2
ACCCCAAATGAGATGATCAGAACCTTCCTGTTGCGATAACCGCTAGAAACCGCCCACGCTAAACGCGCTTAACTGCGACCCAGTTGGGTGCGCTACGCGGACTTCTGTGCCACCAGCTCGATCTCCACCAGCATCTGCGGATCAAGGAACGGCAGAACGTGCACCAGGGAAAGGGTGGGCCGGATTTCGCCGAAGACTTCACCGTGTGCGCGGCCGGCGTCTTCCCACTTGCTGATGTCCGTCAGGTAGAGCTTGGACTGGACAACGTCCGCGTAGGAGAAGCCGGCTTCTTCCAGGACGGCGCCGAGCTTCTCGAGGATGTATTTGGTCTGCGAGTAGAAGTCATCGCCCACAATCGCTTGTTTGCCATCAACGAGACCGCTGGCCGCCGTCGCGGAAATGTAAAGGGTGTTGTCCACCTGGACCGCGCGGGAGTACCCAAGGGTCTGTTCCCACACCGAGCCTGAACCGTATGTCTTGCGCATGCCGCGCCTTCCTGTTCATCTCCCGGCCTGTTGCCGGGATTTCCGAGGAAAACTCTAGGACTGGGAGAGCTCAAGCCTGTAAACGAACAGCTTTATGTCGGTGCCGGGGACGAACCAGTCCCGTTCGGGGACCCGGTCAAAACCGGTCCGGTTGTAGAGGGCATTGGCACTCTCCCACGTAGCGCCGGTGGTGAGGCACACGGCATTGATGCCGTCCCTCGCCTTGGCCTGCTCGACGACGGCACTCACCAAAGCAGTGCCCGCGCCGGAGCGCTGCACCGCCGGATCCACCACGAGGGTCCGCAGCTCCAGCTCGCCGTCCAAGCCAATGTCCGAGAAGCCGCCTCCGGCCGGAGCCGCGGTCACAGAGCCGATGATGGTTCCGTCGCGTTCGGCCACCAGCACGTCCGCATGCTGCGCCCTGCCGGCGACATTCTTAAGCTGCTGCAGGTACGGGTGATCCGCGCTGCCGTAGTACCCCGCGGTGACGTACGAATCCTGGGTTATGCGGGCAACGGCGTCGTAGTCTTCGGGAACGGCTGGACGGACATTAATCGGCGAAAGCACCTGTCAATGATAGTGGTAACCGGGCGTTGCACTCAGCGAAACAGCACTTTCCGTGACCGAACTATCACTCCTGTTTGTGTCACCCGGTATCGCGGGATTGAGTCGGATTGCGCGCCATGAAGCCCGGTTTCGCACCGTTGCGGCCTTGTTTCGGAAGGCTGGCGCCCTGAGCCGCGGCCATGTTGAAGTGGGCAAACCTAACCACGCCACCCCAAAACCAAAGGATTCGACCATGCCCACACCACCGCGTCAGCTGCACCTCAATGCGTTCCTCATGAGCACTGGCCACCACGAGGCCTCCTGGCGGCTCCCGGAAAGCGACCCCCTGGCCTCCACCAGGATCGGGCATTACCAAAACCTGGCCCGCACCGCCGAACGCGGCAAGCTGGACTCGATTTTCTTCGCCGACTCCCCCGTGCTCTTCGGCGAGGTGGGGCGCCGCCCTGCAGGCAAGCTGGAACCCACCGTCCTGCTCACCGCCATCGCAGGAGCCACGCAGAAGATCGGCCTGATCGCCACCGCCTCCACCACCTACAACGAGCCCTTCAACCTGGCACGCCGTTTCGCTTCGGTGGACTGGGTCAGCGGCGGGCGGACCGGGTGGAACGTCGTCACGACGGCGGGCCCGGACGCGGCGCGCAACTTCGGCGTGGACGACCAGCCGGCCCACGCTGTCCGCTATGAGCGCGCCGCAGAGTTCATCGACGTGGCCCAAAAACTCTGGGACAGCTGGGAAGACAACGCCGTGCTCGCGGACAAGGCCGCCGGCGTCTGGGGCGACTCCACCAGGATCCGGGCCATAGAACACGAGGGCAAGCACTTCCGGGTCCGCGGCCCGCTCAATGTCCCTCGTTCTCCGCAGGGCCACCCGCTGATCGTCCAGGCCGGCTCCTCCGAAAACGGCAAGAAGCTCGCAGCCCACTACGCCGAAGCCGTGTTCACCGCCCACCAAACACTGGCAGACGCGCAAGCCTTCTATGCAGACCTCAAGGCACGGACCGTGGCGGCGGGCCGTGATCGTGACAGCATCAAGATCCTTCCGGGCATCGTTCCCGTGATCGGGTCCACCGAGGCCGAGGCCCTTCGGTTCGAGCGCGAACTCGATGAACTGATCAAACCCGAATATGCCCGCGAACAGCTGGCCAAGACCCTCCGGCTCGCACCCGAAGACCTCCCGCTGGACCGTCGGCTCCCGGCCGATCTTCCATCGGAGGACGACATCGAGGGCGCCAAGAGCCGCTACACCCTGATCGTGGAATTGGCCCGGCGCGAGCAGCTCACCGTCCGGCAGCTCATCGGTCGTTTGGGCGGCGGTCGCGGGCACCGGACCTTCTCCGGCACCCCCGAACAAGTGGCCGACGCCATTCAGGACTGGTTCGACGCCGGAGCAGCGGACGGCTTCAACATCATGCCCCGGTGCTTCCATCAGGTTTGGATGTGTTCGTGGACCAGGTGGTGCCGATCCTTCAGCGGCGTGGTCTCTTCCGTACGGAATACACGGCATCCACCTTGCGGGGACACTATGGCCTGGAACGGCCGGTGAACCGCTTCGCAGGAACACCCGCACGGGAGTTGACCTCGATCGGATGCGGCTTCTAGCCGTAGTTGGCGATGGCCAGTGTGCGGATCATGGGAGCCCTACAGAGGGAACTTTCCGGAGAGCTCCAGCGTGGCCGCGCACGTCCAGGCCGCCAACCGGTCTTCGGTGCTTGGGCCGCCGTCGAGCGGGCTGGTTAGCTTTGGCCTGCGGACCCAGCAACCTGCTTCCTCGGCGATCAAGGCCCCGGCGGCGTAGTCGTGTTCGTTCAGGCCGCGCTCGCCAAATGCGTCCACGGTACCGTCGGCCACAAAGCACAGGTCCAGTGCTGCCGAACCCAACCGCCGCACATCGGCGAAGCCTTCCATGAGCTCCCCCAGTCCTTCCACCTGGTCAGCCCGAGTGGAGGGGTCATAGCTGAAGCCCGTTGCCAGAATGAGGCCTTTTCTCCCCTGGACCGGGCCCGTGAGCTGCGTTGATGTCCCGGCAACCTCAACCCATGCGCCATGCCCGCGGGCCGCCGAGTAGACGCGACCCAGCGCGGGTGCGTGGACAACGCCGGCAAGCCATGCGCCGTCGGCATCTGCCACGGCAACGGACGTGGCGTAGTAAACAATGTTGCGGATGAAGTTGGTGGTGCCGTCCAGCGGATCGATGGACCAGCGGTAACCGGACGCCTGCTCCGGCCGGGTGGTTCCTTGTTCCTCGCCCGTGATCGTGTCATGTGGCCGTGCTTGGGCGATGGCACGGCTGACGGCGTTCTCCGCCGCGAGATCGAACTCCGTTACCCAGTCCCCGGCCTCGCCCTTGTTACTTATTCCGAGGCCGTCACCACCGCTTCCGGTGACCGAACGTTGTGCAAGCACCGAGGCGCCTGCCGCGGCTGCCGCTTTGGCGACCTCCAGCAATTCCAAGACGTCGTCCCGTTCCCTGACGCTCATTCCGATTCCCCTTCCGGCCCGGCAACGTCTTCTGCGCCCACCTGGCCTTCGGACTCATGGCCTTCGGACGCGGCCGGTCCGTTGGCCAGCAGCTCACGGAAGCCATCCTCATCCAACACCGGAATCCCGAGCTGTTCCGCCTTGTCCAGCTTGGTTCCGGCGCTCTCCCCGGCTACCAGGTAGCTGGTGTTCTTTGATACCGAACCCGCAGCCTTGCCACCACGGATAATGATGGCTTCCTTCGCCTCATCCCGGCTGAAGTTGGGCAGCGTTCCCGTGACCACGACCGTCAGCCCTTCGAGCGTGCGCGGAGTGGCCGTATCCCGATCGTCCTCCATGCGGACGCCGGCGGCAGCCCACCTCTCCACGATCTCGTTGTGCCAGTCAACCGCGAACCATTCCTTAAGGGCAGCCGCGATGGTTGGCCCAACGCCGTCCACGTGGGCCAGTTGTTCCTCGCTGGCATTACGGATGGCTTCCATACTTCCGAAGTTGGTTGCCAGCGCCCGGGAGGCGGTGGGTCCGACGTGGCGGATGGACAACGCCACAAGTACCCGCCACAGTGGCTGCTTCTTGGCTTTTTCCAGCTCGGCGAAAAGCTTCTCGGTGGTGGCCGTGGGCTTGGACGGCGTCTTGGCCGTGGCCTTCGTATAGAAGTAGGGAACGAGTTCGTACTGGCCCGTGCCGACGCCCTTCGATTTCTTCTCGCGGCGGATCATCACGTTTGCCAGATCTTCGCGGGTCAAATCGAACAGCGCGGCCTCGCTGGTCAGAGGGGGGATCTCCGGCTCTGCGGGTTGGGTCAAGGCGATTGCCGCTTCCCAGCCCAGGGCCTCGATATCGAGGGCACCGCGGCTGGCCACGTGGAAGACCCGTTCACGCAGCTGGGAAGGGCAGGATTTTCCATTGGGGCAGCGGATGTCTACGTCGCCCTCCTTGGAAGGCGCAAGCGGAGTGCCGCAGGAAGGGCATTCCGTGGGCATGACGAATTCGCGGACGGGCGGATCCTGCTTGTCGCGAAGCGCCAGTACCGGACCGACAATTTCGGGGATGACGTCACCGGCTTTGCGAAGAATCACGATGTCGCCGATCATCACGCCTTTGGCCTTGACGACGTCCTGGTTGTGCAGCGTAGCCATGCCCACGGTGGAGCCGGACACCTTGACGGGTTCCATCAACCCGAACGGAGTGACACGTCCGGTCCGGCCTACGTTGACCATGATGTCCAGCAGTTTGGTGTGCACCTCTTCCGGCGGGTACTTGTACGCGGCGGCCCACCTCGGCACGCGGGAGGTGTAGCCGAGTGCGCGTTGGGTAGCGAAGTCATCGATCTTCACCACGATGCCGTCGATCTCGTGCAGGAGGCCGTGGCGGTGTTCGCCGTAATGGGCAATGAATTCCAGGACGCCGTCGTAAGAGTCAAGGACCTTCGAGTAGGGACTGACCGGGAGTCCCCATTCGCCCAGGAGCTTGTAGGTCTCCGACTGGCTGGCCGTTTCCAGCCCTTCACGCGCCCCGATGCCGTGGACGAACATGCTGAGGGGACGTTTGGCTGTCTCCGCCGGATCTTTTTGCCGGAGCGAACCCGCGGCGGCGTTGCGGGGGTTGGCCAGCGGCGCCTTGCCCGCTGCCACCAACGACTCGTTGAATTCCGCGAAAGCCTTGGACGGAATGAAGACCTCGCCTCGGATCTCAACTTCGGACGGATAGCCCGAGCCGCTGAGCTGCCGCGGGATTTCCTTGATGGTCAGGACGTTATGGGTGATGTCCTCACCAGTGGTGCCGTCGCCGCGGGTAGCAGCACGCACCAGCTTGCCGTCGCGGTACAGCAGGTTCACGGCCAGGCCATCGATCTTCAACTCGGTCAACCACGAGATCGACGGGACCCTGTCCCCCAGCTTGGCCACCGACGCCTCGACCTTCCGCACCCAGGCCTCCAGCTCGTCGAGCGAGAACACGTCATCGAGGCTGTACATCCGTTGGAGGTGCTCGACGGCGGCAAAAGCCGCGGAGACCTCACCGCCCACTTCCTGGGTGGGTGAATCATTCGCGACGAGCTCCGGATGGAGGGCTTCCAATTCCTCCAGGCGACGGTACAGGAGGTCATACTCAGCGTCGGAAACAGTCGGAGCGTCTTCCTGGTAGTACGCGTACCGGTACTTCCGGACCAGGTCAACCAGTTCCTGGTACTCTTCCCGGAGATTTTCCGACGGCGGCGCACCCTCCTCTACGGCGACGGCGGCTGCGGCCGTGGATGTGGTGCTGACCCGATCTGGATTCTCTGGTGTACTCACAGGTCTATCTTGCTATACACCCCGGACATTATGTGGCGGGCCGCTCAGTGCGACGACAGGCGGTTCTTGCTCCACAGCGCGAACGCAAGGCCGCCCAAACCAACAAGCAGTACCCCGCCCAGGATGCCGAAAAGCCCCAGCATGTTGGGCCCGGAGAAGTTGCCCGTGGCCAGGACTGCGGCCTGGGTTTCCTTGCCCTGATCGATCGGCGTGTCCCAATTGGAGGACTTCGAGGGACTCGGCGAGGCAGACGGCGTCGCACTCGCCGTGGCGGTGGCTGTAGCGGTGGGTGCCGCCGTCGGAGTTTCCGACGGCGTTTCGGCCACCTCAGGCTCTACCGTCGCCGGGGCTTGGACGACGGCGGGCTGCGGCGCTTGGACGGCCGGCGCGGGAGCTGCCGGAGCCGGAGCAGGCGCGGCCGGTTGCTTCCGGTCGTGGACGCGGGTTGGTTCAGGCGCGGGCTTCACGTCACGGTCCGGCGCCGGCTTGGTATTCGTTACTTCAGGTGCGAGGACCTGTTCGGTGGGAGTTGGATCTCCCGGGGCTTCCAAGGAGGGACAACTTCCCGCCGCCTCCGGGATGCAGGGCGCTGCGTGGGCAGCGCCCTGCGGTGCCAGCCATACGGCGGCGGCGAGCAGGACGCCCGCCACAACGGCAGGGACGCGGCGCCGGCTGGAGGCGGGCACAGCGGCAGGGGGAACGGTGGGTTGCATGGGGCATGACCTCGCTGGGGGCGTTGGGGCGCTTTGAGCGGTCCGGAAGTGCGGTACGTTTCCGGCATCCTCCTACACACACCAGCGAAGACGCAAATCCTAGCTCCGGTTTTCGGGCGGCATGGCAACCTGCAGTTTCCGTACTTTGCCGCGTCCCACGATGTACCCGCGGCCCGGGATGAAGTCCTTGCTGAGCCGTCCCAGTGACGTGTTGAGGAGGCTGTCCCCTTCCACGTCGCCGGGGTTGAGCAGCAGTCCCCTGCGCCCGGATTTGAAGGGCTGCGCCAAGGACCACGCCTGCGACCATGTGGAGGTTTCGGACTCGCCAACTACCCACTGGTCGGCCTTGATGGCGGCCGTCACCAGGCGCCCGACGCCGGACTCGGCGAGGGTGTCGGTGAACTCCGTGAGGCCCTCAATGAAGATCGCCATGGTGCCCGGGTTGTCGCTTGCCTTGTCCACCAGGTCATCCACGACGTCGGACACCTCGTCCGGACCCACCAGGGCATGGCTCCAGATGTTCAAGGAGGCAACCGTGGAACGGCGCGAGCCGATGTAGATAAGGTCGGTCCGTGGGTTGGACCGGCGCAGTGCGTAGGCCAACGTAACCAGTGCCACCGTTCGCCCGGAACCCGGAGGCCCTGCCAGCAGCAAGGGGCCTTTCGCGGCAATGGCGGCGGAACCGAGGGTCTCGTCGTCGACGCCGATGATGGGATTGTCCACGGCTCCCACGGGCAGGATGTCCAGGTCCACCAGTTCGGGGAGCCGTTGGATCTGTGGAGCCTGGCTGAGTCCCTGCCGGAGCATGGCTTGGCTGAGCTTGGACACTTCGCGCGCCTGCAGGGCCAGGTTGGAATTGCCGCCCAGCACCGCTAACTGCACTTCCAATCCGTCCAGGAGCCCGCGCCCAGGAGGTGACGCTGCGTTCAGCACGTCCTTGGGGACGTCCAACGTCATGTAGTCGTCTTCCGAGCTCAAGCGAAGCACCAGCCGCTTCTGTATGGAGGCCAGGAGCGACGCCGGTACGGAGTTGGGACGGTCGCCGCTCACCACGAGGTGGATACCGAGGGGACGGCCGTCCGTGGCGAGCTGCAGGAAGATATCCCACAGCGAAGAAAGGTTGCTGTATTCGTAGGATTCGCGGAAGGAGGACATGCCGTCCACCATGATGAAAATGCGCTTCTCATCCGGCCGATCAGCCAATTGGCGGTATTCGACGATGGTGGAAGCCCGGACTTCGGCAAACCTCGTGGCCCTCTCATCCGCGATGTCCTTGAGCCAGCGCAGCAGGCGGCCGACGCGTTCGACGTCGTCGCCGTTGATGATTTCTCCCACGTGCGGAAGGCCCTCAAGCATCTTCAGGCCCGAAGATCCGCAGTCGATGCCGTAGACGTGCACGGGACCGCCGCGGGGCGTCACGGCAGCGGCGATGGCGATGCCGCGCAGTGCCGCCGACTTACCTGAACCACCCGTGCCGTAGACGGCCATGTTGCCGTCCTTGTCCGGCTCGTAGAACACCGTGGGCTGGTCCTGGTGGGCGGGATCGTCCGCAACGCCAAGAAGGAGGCGTTCATCGGTACGGGGGTTGGGCAGCTTGGAGAAGTCGTACGTGGTGGCCAGCTCGTTAAGCCAGGGCTTGCGCGGCGGCTCGATTGCCAGGACGTCAGCCGCCCTGATGATGTTGGCCGTCATCCGCGCGATGTCGTTCGGTCCGGCCGGTTCCTCGGTGATATCCGTCGCGGGCGGCGGCTCCCAGGAAGGTCCGGAGCCGAAGGCCATCTCCACGATGTCGATGCGGGGCCGTTGCGGCTTCTCCGTGGTCCACCCGCCGGCATAACCGGTCTGGAAACCCTGGATCCTCCCGGGCCCGGTCTTCGCCGCACCGCGGCCCGGGATGGAGGGATCGAAGTAGGCGGCTGTCGGAACACCAAGAATGTCCACGGCATCCACTTCATCGGCCATGCGCAGGGCGACCCGGAGGTTGGTGTTGGCGCGCAGGTTGTCCTTGATGACGCCGGCCGGCCGCTGCGTGGCAAGGATCAGGTGCAGGCCAAGGGAACGGCCACGCGCGGCCACGTCAACAACGCCGTCCACGAATTCGGGGACCTCGGTGGCCAGCGCGGCGAATTCGTCCACGATAATGATGAGGTAGGGCGGAGCCTCGGGGTCCGCTTCGCGCTGCAGGGCGAGCAGGTCCTTGGCCTTCTTCCGGTTCAGGAGCCGTTCGCGGTAGTGCAGCTCGGCACGGAGCGAGGTCAGGGCGCGCCGGACAAGGTGCGGCGAGAGGTCGGTGACCAGGCCAACGGTGTGCGGCAGGTGCAGGCAGTCCGCGAACGCGGCTCCACCTTTGTAATCGACAAAGAGGAAGCTCACGCGGTCCGGGCTGTACGCAGCAGCCATGCCCATGACCCAGGACTGGAGGAACTCCGACTTGCCTGCACCGGTGGTTCCACCCACCAAGGCGTGGGGGCCTTCGTTCTTCAGGTCCAGGTAGAACGGCTCAACACCCTTGGAACCAACCAAGGCCCGGAGGCTGCCGTTATCCTTGCGGTTGGGCACGGCGGTGGCATGGACAGAGTTGTTTTCCTGCCAGCGCTCGGCCACGGCCTGGGGGTTGTCCATCAGTTCCTTGCCGATCAACGTGGCGTAGGAAACGGCGCGCGGCAGGTCCGAGTCGTCCTCGAGCGGGTTGCCGACGTCCACCAACGGAGACATCATGCGGGCCAGTTGCGTGGCCAGCTCAACGTCGAGGCTTTCGCAGCTCACCGGATAGGTGTGCCGGCCCAGCCGGACCTGGCCCGTAGTGGTGCCGTGATCGCCGTCGACCGAGAGGAAGTCCCGGCACGCGGCAGGCAACGACTGCACGTTGGCGGCCACCCACATGACGTGGACGCCAAAATCGGGACCGCGTTCCACCAAACGGGTAAGGCGTCCACGGTCCACGGGTGCATCGTCTTCCACCACCACCAGCACCGTGGGCACAACAGGTCCGGGGGTCTCTTCGTGCTCATTCTTCAGCCCGGGCCGGGGCTGTTGGCCCGGTTCCTTGGCCTGGGCTTCACGCTGCTCAACCAGGTCTTCCAGCCGGGACAACAGCGCGGAGCCTGCACCCGGGCCGGCGGCAAGATGGTCGCCCGTGAGGGGGCTGTGGCCTGAGCCGACGTGGGGCAGCCATTGCAGCCAGTCCCAGCGTTCGCGGGACCGCGGGGACGTCAGTGCCGTGAGGACGAGTTCCGCGGGCGAGTGGAGGCCCACCAACTGAAGAACCATGCCGCGCGCGACGTCGTCCACCACGCTGCGGTCCCCGGCCACGCCGAAGGAGCCGGACGCGCGCAGCTGCGACACGATGGGCACCCCTTCGATCACCCGTACCTGCTGCAGGCATTCCTGGATTTCCCGCATGTACTTCGGCTCGGTTTCGTTGGCCCCCGGCTCGTCGAACTGGATGCGGGACGGCGCGGAGCCCAGGCCGAAGCGGACGCTCAGGAAGTGCTGGTGCTCGGGCCTGTTGGTCCACAGCAACGGACCCAGCTTGTAGATGGCGTCCACCGTGTCGCTGACCGATGGCGCCTCTTGCAGGCGGACCGCTCGTTCGATGTTCTGCTGCCGGTCGATGTCTTCCCTGAACGCCAGCATGGCTGCGTTGAACTGCTTGTGCCCTTCCTTGGCCTGGCGCTTGCCCTGCATTTTGTGGTCCACGTAGTGCCCCACGATGAACAGCGGCATCATGGCCATGAAGATGACGGAGAGGATGTTTTGCGTCAGGGCGAAAAGAACGCCGCCCATCAGCAGCGGCGTGACCAACATGATGTACGGGAACGGCTGGTGTTCAGGGCGTTTGGGGCCCGCCGGCGGCACGCGCTTGGGCGATTCGAACCGGGGAACCACCCGCGGGGACCTGTTGAAGTCGACCAACGGCGAGGTGGGTCCTCCGGAGTGGTTGCGCGAGAGCGAAACGACGCCCACGGTGGTGTCGCCCAATGTCACGGTGTCCGAGGATTCCAGCGTGGCCCGCGTGACGGGCAGCCCATCCATGAGGAGGCCGTTGGCGGAGTTCGTGTCGACGATTTCCACCGTCTCCCCCACCGTGATGCGGGCATGCCGCTTGGACGTCAGGGGGTCGGACAGCCTGACGTCGGCGTCCCGGTCCCGGCCGATGTAGCTGGTACCGAACGGCAGCGAAAACTCGCGGCCGGCGTCGGGCCCTGCCATGACGCGCAGGGTAGCTGCCGCCGGTCCGCGGTTGGTTCCGGGCGCGTTCGAGGCGAATTGTTCGCTCACCTGGGTCAGGGACACCTTCGAACCGGGCCGCAGCCCGGATTCCAGCAGGTTGTCGGTCGGGCGCAGGACCTGCCCGGACAGCCCGCCGCCAACAAATGCTTCATCCACGCTGATGGAGAGGTTCGACGGCGGTTCGGTCCCCTTCCGTGCGGGGTCCGCGGCCCACAGTTCCGTGGCGATGTCGGCCACTGTGGCACGGCCATCCACTGTTACGGCCAGGTCCTTGGCTTCCGCGGGATCCCGGCGCAGGGTCAGGCGAAACTTCATCCTTCGTCGACTCCACTCTCAGTCTCAAGCAAGTACAGGTCGGCCGGGGTGACCAGGTGTGAGGTCACGGCGTGCTCCACAAGCCGGGCACGCCGGTTGGTGGCGAGCTTCCCGGCGCCGCCGCGGAGCCCCACGACACCCACGCGGTCGAGTTTGTCGCACACGTTGTCCAGCTTCCGGTTGAACCGGGTCAGCGCCCATCCCAAGCGTTTGGCGGCCTCCGCGGACGACGGAATGGCACTGAATCCCGTGCCATCGCGACGCAGCATGGGCTCGGCCAGGGCCACGATGAGCGCCTTTTGCGAATCGGTGAAAACAACGGGCCCGATGGTGGTATCCCCCGCTTGGTCCTCGTCCCGGGCTTCATGCCGGAAGGACGGCGTCTTCAGGTGGACGGCGAATTCGTAGGTGGTAGGGCCTGCCGTGAAAATGACGTTGGTGTGGCTGAAGACCAGCGGGATCCGCGCGCCCGGAGCAAGCCAGGCCTGCATGCCGCCCGAGCCGTCGGCGATGGTTGCCGACAACATGCTCCCCACGTTGCTCAGCCACCAAATTCCGTCGTAGCGGGCAATTTGCAGGAAGCGGCGGTGCAGGTAGGGATTGTCATCTACTTCCAGGTCGCCTTCGCGGCCGATGTCGAATACATCCTCATCTGACGGTTCGTACCATTCGCCACAGAAATCTATTGCTAGATCCCCCATGATCTGTGCCTCCTTGCAGGACTGTTTGTTACTTTCGGGAACGGGCTACTTTTCAAGGCAGCCGACGGATTCAGGACCTCCCGGCGACGCCGAGCCATCGGCCCGCACAACGATCACCTGGATGCACACCGGCAACTGCGTGGTACCGGGGAGTACAACGTTGGAGGCCAACGTCGATTCGTACGGTCCGTCCGCCTTGGCCGACTTGGTCCGCCACTTGTAGGTGTCTCCGGAATTGAGCGCGACCGGATCCCACCTGAAGACCACCAGCCCGGGGCCGCCGCCCTGCTGGACCTCGGCGCGGATGCCCGTCACGTCGGGCACATTGCCGTCGCTGATGGCGTCTGCGGGCGGTTTGCTCGCAGTCTCGCTGGGAGCCACTTTGGGCTGCGCGGAACCGCCCAGCACCACACCGACGACGACGGCGACAGCCAACACAGCTGCACCGCTCACGCCGAGCCACAGGTTGCGTTTGCTGTGGTCGGCTTCCGGGGCCCCGGCTTCTTCGGCTGCGGGACTGGAACGGTTGACCGTGGCGGCGAGTTCATCGTGCGCGGGCGGCTGCCAGCCGCGCAAGACCGTCGACTCGGCCGTTTCCGGTTCCGGGGCGGCGTTGGGCGCGTGGACACCCGGTGATTGGAACTGCGGAAGATTGGTTTGCGGTGCCGGGAACTGCTGCTTTGGCCGCGTAGGGCTGGTGGACGTGCCGGCACTGGTGGACGTACCCGGCATGGTGGACGTACCCGGCATGGTGGACGGGAACGTCCGCGCAGGAAACGTGGGGGCCGAACCGGTGGTTGCGGTTCCGGACGCATCGGGATCGATCGAAGCGATGCTCCGGACGCGGGTCTCTTCCACGTTGTCGTCCGGGTGCTGTTCATCCCCGTGCCCCGGGTCCGCCAGGACTTCGAACGGTGTCACCGACAGGTTCAGTTCCGCCTGGATGCGCTGCAATGCCAAGGCGAAGGCATGCGCCGACGAATACCGCGACTCGGGGGACTTGGCCATGGCAGTGGCAAGGACCAGCTCGAGCGATTCGGGAACATCCGCGCGGCCCAGGCGGGGCAACGGGGAGTTGGTGATGCGGGAAATCAGTTCCCGCTGCGAGTTGTCCTGCCCGGGCAACACGAACGGGGAACGTCCGGCCAGCAGCGTGTACAGGGTTGCGCCCAAGGCCCAGATGTCCACCGGCACGCCGTCCACGGACCCGCCGCGGAACTGCTCGGGGGGTGACCAGGGGATGGACATTCCGGCGTCGTCGTCGTTGTCCCCGCCGATGGTCCCGGAGATGCCGAAGTCAGTCAGGGCAGGCCGGTTGTAGTCGGTGACCAGGATGTTTGCCGGCTTGATGTCCCGGTGGACAATGCCGGCGCGGTGCGCGGTCTCGACGGCGGAAGCCACCTGGATCCCGACGGCAAGGACTTCGTCAACGCTGAACCGCTGGCGCCGGTACCGCACATCGAGGCTGGGCCGTGAGCAGTATTCCATCGCCAGGTAGGAGTGGCCGTCTTCTGTGGTCTCCGCTTCGAAGATGGTCACGATGTACGGGTGGGAGGAAAGCTGCGCCATCAGGTTTGCTTCGGACTCGAAGCGGCGGCGCGCACCCTCGGTCTTCAGGTCGGACAACAGCACCTTGACCGCTACCTTGCGGCGCGGCCTGTCCTGCTCGTAAAGGAAGACGTCAGAGAAGCCGCCCGATCCCAACAGGCTGACGTACTTGAAACCCGGGATGTGGGGAGGCGGTGCAGGGGGCCTCTTGGAACTCAAAGAATCTCCTCGAAACGCAATGAAATGTCGTCACCCAACTCGGCAATATCGCCGTCGAGCAGGATGGCCATCTCGTTTTGGGCGAGCCGGCGCGGTGCCTGGCCCTCCCGGATAAGAACGGTGCCGTTGGTCGCCTTCAAGTCGCACAGCATGACGTGCCATCCTTCCAGGCGGACCTCGACGTGCGATCGGGAGATGTCTCCCCCGGGGCTTTCCACCTGGACAAGGCGCGGCATGGTGCCGCCCTGGACCCTGGAGACCGACGGCTGCCTGCCGATGATCAACGACTTATCAAGGTCGATCAACTCGCCCGTGGAGATACGCATCCGGCCAAGCCTGGGGCGTGGCACCTGGACCGCGTCTCCGGACAGCGCGAGGCCACAGGAAGCGCACTGCGGATAGGTGGGCGGGTTTGCATGTCCCTGCCCGCACACACGTGCTAAAACGCTGGGTCCCGTGGCGTGGTTGCCCGCGCCGTCCTGGCCGGTTGCGGTGCCGGTTGAGGAGCCGCCTGCGGCCGTACCCTCAGGAACGTCCGCTGCAACACTGCTCTTCATGATGGTCTGGCCATCATGGTCCGGATCATTTCCCTCGGGAGCCGGCGCCGCGGGTGGACTGGAAGTGAACTGGCGGGCGGGCGCCGCCGGTTCAGGAGCCTCGGAGGAGGCACTGCTGCGGAGCCACGGCACGGAATCAATCAGTGCCGGTACACCAAGAGGGGCCTGGCCTGCGGACCCGTCACCGGTACCCGGTACGGCTCCGGCCGGACCAGGTACGACGCCGGTCCCTCCTTCGGCGGCTCCGTCGCTTTCCGCGTCGGCCCGTTTCGGCGCCGGCAACGGCACTCCTTCCGGGATCGGCGGCGAGGGCACCTGGGCTGCAGGAACGTCGTGGCCGTCCTCGTCTCCCACGATCCTGACCGCTGCGTCCTCGATGTTCCGCATCACGGTCTTATCCCACAGATGGTCATAGTTGGTGGTGGTTTCCAGCGTGGGAACCATGGGATCCGTGGTGCTGGTGTGGACCGGAACGCCACCGGAGTCCTCGGAAGCTTCGGCTGCCGCAGGAGGATCCACGGACTCATCCCGCTGGAATTCGTCTGAAGGGTCCTCCCCTGGAACGACGTCTTCCGCGGGCCTGTCTTCGCCGAGCCCGTCCTCGCCGGACCTGTCCTCGCCGGACCTCTCTTCGTTGGACCCGTCATCGGTGGATTCGGGTCCAGGAGCGGCTCCCGCGGCGTCCGTACCGGATGCGGTTTCCGGCGCAGACGCGGCGGTAGCCTCCGGACCGGTAACAACAGGCAGACCGTCCGTGTGCGGAGCGATCGTCAAGCCAAGGTCCACGTCGGTGTAGCCAAGCACAGTCTCATCCGAGACCCGTCCGCTGCCCGGTGCCACCACGGGCCCAGCGTCGGCTGCGGGTGTTTCAGTTCCGTGGGCCGGGGCACCCGCCGTAACGCCGGCCAGGACTACCTCCAGCGCGGCAAGACGCACTACTCCCTCAACCACCGGCAGGCCCAGCGGGCCGGTACCAGCCGCCGTCGTGGTTCCGCCGGTAGGTCCTGCAGCGCCGTTGGAGGCTGCCGCACTACCGCTGGAACCGATCCGCAGGCTGAAGGAGTCCGGCGACTGCAGCCGCCGCTCCGTCCAGGTGGACACGTCCCTGCCGGACAACTGCTCGCCGCCGGAGACTGAGTGGACTTCAAGGTCGAGGTCGCCGCGAAGGAAGACCCTGAGCTGGTCTTTGGAATCGATGATGCCGAAGGGCGGAATCCTGGTCAGGGATACGCCGAACGCCTCCGTGACCTCATGGAGTACCTCATGGGCCTCGGGCGCGGAGGCCAGGAGCTCCCACACGGACTCCACCAGCGATTCCGGAGTTTCCGGACCGAGGAGGACGACAGTTCCCCGGCGCAGCACTCCAAACCAGTCGCCGTGACGGTAGCGGGCGACGGCAGGCACGCCATTACTTGCCATCAGCACCGTCCTCCGTATCCGCGCCGTTGACCCAAGCCCGTGGCAGCGTGTCCTCTTCGACGTCGTTGCCCACTTCCGGGCGCGGCGCAGTGGTGGCAATGCCGGCGTCGTTCAGGACGTTTTTGGCGTCCACCACAATGACGCTCACGTTGTCCCGCCCGCCGCTGCGGAGGGCCGCCTGGATCAGGGCGTCCACCGCGTCCTGCGGGTGGGCAACGGTGCTGAGGATGCGGAACAGGTGGTCGTCCCCGAGTTCCCCGTTAAGTCCATCGGAGCAGACCATGATGCGGTCGCCCTCCTGGATGGGGAGGAGCCAGAAGTCGGCCTCGGTCTCATCGCCGGTGCCCAGGGCCCGGGTGACCACGTGGCGGCGCGGATGGATGGCGGCCTGTTCGGCCGTGATGTCCCCCGAATCCACCAGTTCCTGCACTTCCGAATGGTCCACGCTGACCTGCGAGAACTGGCCCTGGCTCAGCAGGTACGTCCGGGAATCGCCGATGTTCATGACCAGCCAGTACGGCACGCCCATCTGCTCGACCACCACGACGCCGGACAACGTGGTCCCTGCGCGTCCACCGGTGGCATTGCGGATGGCCGCGTCCGCCTTCAACAGGCAGCCCTGCAGCTCACCGGCCGACGCCGTCCGTGTGCCCGTTGCCAGTTCCGGGGCGCTGCCCAGGGTGCGAACGCACATGCCGCTGGCTATCTCTCCCGCCTCGTGGCCCCCCATGCCGTCGGCCACGGCAAAGACAGGATCCGAGGCAATGAACGAATCCTCATTCAACTCGCGGCGCAAACCGCGGTCCGTACCGTAGCCGTAGCTCAATTGGAAGCTGGAAGCGGCTGCGTTGGCGTCGGCATCGGGGGTTGCCGGCTGTGAATTCATGCTTGTCCTAGGTGGAAGGAACGGTCACCGAAGTGGACGGTGGAACCGGGGCGGACGAAAACTGCAACACCTGGCTGCAAACGGGTCTGGAGGCCGTCGGGGGTGGTGACCGCGCTGCCGTTGGTGGAGTTGCGGTCGGTGACCCAGACGCCGTCACCATCCACCCGCAGGTGCAGGTGCGTCTTGGAGATGGAGCGCCCCGGGTCGGATACCGGCAACAGCTGCTGGGTAGCTTCGCCGGGCTGTGGTGCGGGATTGCGGCCAAGGAGAACCGTGCCGCCGAGCTGGACATCCTGGCCGTCGTCAATGCGGATCCGCAGGACTGCCTCGGCCCGTGCCGCACCCGGCCGCATCCGGGTGCGGTCGAGGTCGTCATCGGGATGGGCAACGGCGGGCACGGATGCCTGCGGGACCGGACGCGGTGCAGTGGGCGGACGCCACTGGTTGGGATCGTGCGATGGCAACGTGCCCTGTGCGGGCACAGCAGGCGAGGAGCCCGACGCCGGTATTGTCGCCGCCGGTGCGGGGACGGGAGCCGGTGCCGAAGCAGGCGATGGGCTGGACGGTGCCGGCGCTGACATGGGGCTGACCGGCGACGGGCTCGGAACCGGCGAGATAACGGGCTGCACCGGAGGCAAGTCCACCGGCGCGAAGCTGTACGGTCCTTGGATGCCACCGGTGGCTACGGGGTTGCGACCCGCATGGACATCGAAGACCAGGGTCTTGGCTGCCTTGTCCTGCCATCCCTTCAGCTTGCCGTTCTTGTCCAAGGCGCTGGAGACCACCACGAGGATGGCCCAGATAGCGCCCAGCCCCATCAGCGGGAGCGCGATGAAAAGAACCAGGCCAAGCTGCCCGATGGCGAGGAGCACAGCACCGACGATTGCCCCCAGCAACAGGCCGCCGCCGGTGACGATGCCCCGGACGAAGACGGCTCCAGCGCCAGGAGCGTAACCGTCGGCGTCAGAGCTCCGGATGCCCATGAGCTGGTTGCCGATGGTGTTGCCGGACTTGGCCTCGATGCCGAGCAACACGAACATGTAGGCCACGGTGACGGCCAGTCCGATGCTGCCGAGCAGCACGAGCAGGCCGGTGTCATACACAATGAAACCGTTTCGGCGGGTTTGCGTGATCCCGGCAATGCCGATGGCAAAGGTAGTGACCAGGACGGCAAGGGGAAGAAGCCAGTCGAGCACGGCGGCGCCCAAGCGCTTGCCCGCTGAAGCCGGCACAAGTTCAAGCTTCGTCGACACCGTGGTCCCTCCCCCTGGATTCACCCCTGTGCCTGCCATGGTTGCAGGCATCGCCGCGGCTGTCCGCCCCGCAGCTTCCTGAGCGGACACTACCGAGATACTACCGGGACCGGGCCCGCCTTGATGGTTCGCCTGGTCCTGGGCAGCCAGGTGCGCATGGTTCACGTTGCGTTCCCGACGTGCTCCCCGGTTGCTCAACGGAGAACCGCAGAAGGTGCAGAAAGCAGCGCCGGGCCGCACTCCATGGCGGCAGGCCGGGCACAGTTCAACATCACTGTTCACCCGAGCCGCCCTTCCTGAAGAGGGATTTCAGCTTGGCAAGTACGCTCACGCTTGTCCGCGGCCCGCTGCCGGGAACGGTCTCCCGCTGTTCCCGTCGCCTCAGGGCGGCGCGTCCATCCGCCAGCAGGGACCGCGGCGAGAACCGGGCCTGCTGCCGTTTCCAGAAGCCAACGCTTCCCGTGATGTCCTCCAGCGACGAGTCCACGATCTTCCAATACTCCTTGACTTCATCCTCGCTCGGCTGACCGGCTCCGAAGACGGCAGCGTCGGCGCGGTGGGCCAGCACGGTGGTGGTGCTGCCAGCCACGGGGAAGGCATCCGCAATCACCGAGGCCGATTCGCGCCGCGTCGACTTGTTGTCGATTGACGCACCCATGTCAGTGGCGAGGCTCAGCACCTCGTTCCATCCTCCGCCGACCCGTTGGGCGGGGTGGCCGTCACGGAAACGGGCCTTCCGGCGTCGTGCCTTCAACAGAAGGATCAGCAACAGCGGAATGGCCATTATCCCCAGCGGAATCAGGGCAACACCGATGGCGGCCAGCAGCGGACCCCAGAAGAGCCAGGGGTTGTTCTTCTTTTCGTCGGCATCCAGGGCGTCCGGGGTGGAGTCCGGCGGCAGGTCCGCGGGCTCCTGCGGCGGGGGCGGCGGCTGCAGGACCTGCGGCTTGGGCTTGGATTTGCTCTCCGGGTCCGGCGGGATGGGCACGTTGTCCTTGGGCGGCGTGGGATCGAACGCCACCCAACCCACCCGGTCAAAGGCAACCTCCACCCAGGCGTGCACATCCTTGCCCGTGATTTTGATGTCGCCGGCACCGTTTTCCGGGCTCTTGGGATCCGGGTAGAACCCCATGACCACGCGGGAGGGGATGCCCAGGTGGCGCAGCATGAGGGACATGGCAACCGAATATTGCTCGTCGTCGCCCAGCATTTGCTTGGCGGAGAGCAGGTTGCGGACACGTGCGGCACTGTGGCCGGGCAGGCTGGGCAGCTGGCCCTCGGCTACCAGGCCGTTACTGAACGCACCACTCTTCTGGAAGTGCGCCTCGATCTGGCGGACCCGGTCGATCGCCGTGGGAGCATCAGCCGACAGTTCGTTCGCTTGCGAAGCCACGATCGGCGGAACTTCCTGGGCGTCCGGCAAGGTGATCTTGGCGAAGTCGTACTGGGTGAGCTGACCGTGCTCCAGTTTCCCGGGGTCCGAGACCTGCACCGTATACGAGTCACCCTTGCCCAAGCCCTGCGTGGTCACCGCGGTGTCCGTCCCGGCATTGAAGTACAGGCCCGATGCCGCGCCCGCAGCCTCCGCGAAGCTCAGGCCGGTGGTGTGGCGCCCGCCGGGAACGAAGTACCCCTGGTAGTCCTCAATAGTGATGTCCAGCGAGTAATTGGTGCTGGCGACGGGGCTGCCCGTATCTGCCAGCGTGTTCAAGGACCGGGCGTCCCCTACCTTGCTGAAGTTGCCGGAGCTGTTCGGATCCATGGTGTAGTTCAGCCCGTTGAACGAATCCAGGGCCGCCAACCTGACCCTGCCGTCCTTGGGCAGGCCCTTCACCGAGAAGAGCGTGCTGTCCTTCTGGTCCTTCACGAAGTTCCGGAAACTGGCCAGCGGCGTGACGTAGTCGCGTGGATCGAACGGCGGCACGATCGTGTTGCGCAGCACCTTCCGGTCATCGCTGGCGGTCACCAGCGGCGATGCGACGGCGGTAATGGCGACGGCGGCGGCAATGACCGCTGCCCCGGTCCCCAGGCGGCGGAGCTTGCCGCGGCGGGCCGCACCGGCGTCGTGGTCCGTCCGGTTGGCCGACACTGTCTTGGTGCTGGACTGGCGCAGGGCGTCGCGCCGGAAGGTTGCCCACACAATCGCGATGATGGTGAGGGAAACGCCGCGTTCGACGTTGAGGAAACCGGCGCTGGTGCTGAAGGCAATGCCCGTCACAAAGAGCGCCAGGACCGGCAAGAGCGGCCAGTACGGGCTCTTGAGGCGCCAAGCCAACAGGCCTGCGGCCAGCGCGGTGATCAACGAACTGAGGAACGGCACAATCAGCATGCCGTTCGCGGTACCCACCGGGACACCGACGGTGAGCATGTCCTTCCAGGCGAAGACAATTCCCAGAAGCAGGGTCCTGAGTGAATCGAGGCTTGGCAGGAACCCCAGCACTGCGGTGTCAGGGACCGCCAGGGCCGATCCAAAAAGCATGTAGGCGCCGAACGCCAGCGCCGTGGTAATCAGCAGCCCCAGGCGAAGGTGCGCATTCAGCACGGCGATGCCCAGGCCCAGCAGGATGCCGCCCAGCCCGGCAATGAGGTAGCGCGGGTCTCCCCCGAAGCTCAAGCTGAAACCAAGGACGCCCAGGAACAACAGGACAACCAAAGCGCCGCAGTCGATGGCGAAATGCCATGCCGGCCGGCCGTCGGCGAAGAAGGACGGTACAGTTTTGGCGCTCCGGCTGCGGTCGCGGGTGCGAAGATTCTGCGCGGTGCTCATGCTGCCGCCTTTCGAAGGACAATCGCAAGGTCATCCAGGTCACCGACGGTCAGGACCGTGAGGTCCGCGATGTTCGCCCTCGACGGCGCCGCGCCCGGCTGGACGCGCACGGCAAGGCTCCGGACACCCGGCATGATGGAGGCTGCAGCGGAACGCAGCTCCGTCGCGGTCACTTGGCTGCCCACGACGAAGAACACCACGGAGGCGTTCGGGACGGTGTCCGACAACGTACGGGCAAGGTCGACGGCGGTTTTCCGCATGGGTGCCCCGACGATCCTCGTCATGTCATCGAGCAGGTTGCGGCCGGTCTCGCATCGAAGCGGCCCCTTCTGCGTCAGAACGTCCAGTTCGCGCTGCTCGCGGATGGCCTGGCGGCCAATGGACCCAGCCACGGAGATGGCCATCTCGAACTCATGCTCGGAATCGTATTCGTCGGTGTTGATGGACAGTGAGATGGCGAGGTGGGCGCGTCGGGTTTCCTCGAACTGGCGGACCATGAGCTTGTTGGTGCGTGCCGTGGTCTTCCAGTGGATGTGCCTGCGGTCATCGCCCGGCACGTAATCCCGGAGGGCGTGGAAGGAGACGTCCGCGCTGGAAAGTTCGGTGGTGGGCATACCTTCGAGGTCACGGATGAAACCTGCGGCAGAGCCACCCAACGGCACCGTCCGGGGATGGACGTACAGGTCCACAGGTTCAGTCCACAGCACCCTTCGGCGCAGGAGGTGGAGGGGGTCGGCGCGCACGGAGCGCACGGGACCCACCACGATCACGGCACGCCGGGCAGTGGGGATGGTGAAGAGATCCTCGTGGACCTGCGCGGGCTTCATCCGGGGAAGGTGGAAGACGGCGGTGTTCGCTCCCACCGGAAGCTCCAGTGATGCCGGGAGCAAAGGCCGTGCGGAGACGTTGGAGACAGCAATGCTGCCCACTGCGTCATCGCCCACTGCAACACGGGTACGGGCCAGGTCCAGCACCACACCGTAGGCCGAGCGGCCCACGATGAAAGCGATGGCGAACACGAACAGCAGGAAGGCCACCATCGCGGCGGACTTCGCTTCCTGCCAGCCCCAGGACTGCCCCGCAATCCACAAAGCAACGGCCGCTGCCAGCACGACCCAGCCCAGGACGCTCACCACGGAAAGAACCGGCCAGGCAAAACGCAACCAGTAGGCCCGGACCTTGGACCACACCGGGGCAAGCAACTCCCCTGCTGTCCCCGCGGCTTCAGCCCACACGGCCGCCGGGTGGAGCTTGCTCTGCTTGCCCCTGCCGTTTCCCGGGCGAGGCCGGTTACCGGATTGGCCACCGGGCTGGCCGCCCGGGTGCTTGCCGGAACCGCCGACTGAGCGGATCTTGCTGCCAAGCGCCGATGTTGCACGCTTGAGCGAATCAGCAGCCCTTTTCAGGGGTGTGCTGGAGGACATGTGGAGACCTTTGTTCGTGCCGGGGATGCGGGTGTGAAGCTGCAGGAACTATGCGCTGGCGCGTTGCTGCGGCGCGGCTACGTCAGCCAGGACACGCGTCAGGACTACCTCGGGCGTGGCGCCGGAGAACTCAGCCTCCGGGTCCATGACCAGGCGGTGCGTCCACACGACGGGCGCCAGTTCCTTGACGTCATCCGGCAGGACGAAGTTGCGTCCCTGGCTTGCTGCCCACACCTTGGCGGCGCGAACCATCGCCAAGGCACCACGGACGGAGACGCCAAGGCGCGTCTCCGAAGCGTTGCGGGTCTCCTCACAAAGGCGCGAGATGTACTCAAGCACTGCAGTGTCCACGTGGGTGGTAGCGGCGAGGTCGGCCATGTCGGCCACAGCCTGTGTGGTGATGATCGCCGAGAGATCCTTGGAGCGGTCCTTCAGGTTGCTCCCGCCCAACAAGCGCACGGTGGAGGCGTGGTCCGGGTAGCCGATGGAGGTCTTGATGAGGAAGCGGTCCAGCTGCGCTTCCGGCAAACGGTAGGTGCCCGCCTGCTCGATCGGGTTCTGGGTCGCCAGGACCATGAACGGCCGGCCGGCGTCGTACGTGGTGCCATCCACGGTCACCCGGGACTCCTCCATGACTTCCAACAGGGCGGACTGGGTCTTCGGCGACGCACGGTTGATTTCGTCGGCCAGCACGATGTTGCTGAACACCGGCCCCTTGTGGAACTCGAACTTCTGCGTCTTCTGGTCGTAGATCGTCACACCCGTGACGTCCGAGGGCAGGAGGTCAGGGGTGAACTGGATGCGGTTGTGGGAACCTTGCACCGTCGCCGCCAAGGCACGTGCCAGCGAGGTCTTACCGGTACCCGGCGCGTCCTCGAACAGCACGTGCCCCTCGGCCAGCATTGCGGTGAACGTCAACCGGATGACGTGTTCCTTGCCCAGGACTGCCTGGCCCACGTTGGCAACGAGCTTCTCGAACGTTTCTGCAAACCACGCGGCCTGCTCGTTTGTCATGGTCATTGCTTGGGAGTCCTTTTCTTCAGTCCGAAGTGTTCTTGTGGAGTTGAGTGCGGTGGTGCCACGCGGGTCATCAGCAACCCCCCGGCCGGGGTCCGTAGAGGTCCACGGTGGTGGACTTCACGTACCAGCCATCCTTGGGACTGCCCTTGAGGCGGTACCAGGCAGTACTGCCGCCATAGATGTTCTTGGTGCAGTCGATGGTGATCTTGCCCCACGAGCGCTCTACCCAACCGACACCGCATTTGGCCGGGCTACCGGGAGTGTAGGAGTCGGGCAGGCCCGGTTTACCCGGGCAGGTCCGGACGCTGGCTGCTTCCACCTGGATCTCCGACGGCGTCGGCGGTGGTGGCGGTGGTGTGGGGTCTGCTCCGCTGGTGGCGGTCACGTTCCCGCTGGGCGGTCCTGCCACGACCGTGACGGCACGGACGTTCAGCCTGCGGGTCTTCTCCCAACCTCCGGCGGAGACGTCGTAGCGGTTTGCCTTGCCGACGCTGGTCCAGCCGCCGCCGTCGAGCGAGACTTCGAAGTGATCCAACGGGCGACCGTTGGTGGCCGGGTTGTTCCACGTCCAGTGCACCTGGCCGTCGCCCTTGGCCGATTTGCCACCGCTGACGTTGGGCGCGTTCGGCGGACCGTAGGGGTTGCCGGTTCCAACTGCTTTGGCGTCGCCGGCCATGTTGTTCTTCACGGAGGTGGCAATGATATTGACCACCACGTTGGTACCGTTCGGCTGTCCACCGATCACACCGCCACCGCGCGCGATGGGCCCGGAACCGGACGCCGTCTGCCAGCGGTAGGTGATCTCGTTGTCCTGGGAACCATTGCGTTCGGCCGCGGTCAGCGGAGTGAAGGTCACCTGCAGCTGGCCGCTGGTACCCGTTTCCTTGACCGACCCGCTGCCAACTGTTCCTGGCTTGCCGGCTGCACGGATCGCCGCCGATTGCTGGCTGACACCGCTGACGCCGGCCTTGTTGGTGGCGGAGACCGTGAACGTGTAGTCGGCCTCGGAGTTGGCGACGGTCACGTTCTGTGAGGTGGCCGCAACAGTCTGCGTCGTCACGACGGCGCCACCGCGGTAGGTGGTCAGTTTGTAGGCAGACACTGGGTCACCGTTGTTGTTCGGAGCCGCCCAACTGACCTTCAGCTGGCTCTGGTTGCCCACGGATCCGGCGCCGGACACCGACGGTGCCGACGGCGTCGCCGGAACACCGGCAGGCGTCTCCGCCGCCGAATAGGGGCTCCACTCGGATGGTTCCTTGGCATCGTTCCTGGCAAGCACGCGCACCTTGTAGGCCACGCCGTTCGTCAGGCCCTTCCATACGTAGCTGGCCCCGGTCAGATTCTGGATCTGCGGGTTCTGCCCTGCAGGTGCAGGCGAGATCTCCAGATCGTAGGACTTCACCGGAGAGCCCTTGCTGGCCGGCGGAACCCACGCGACAGACAACTGCTTGTCGCCGAACTTCAGGGTCGGAGCCAAGGGGGTGTCAGGCTTGACGTCGGGCCGGACCTCCGCGGACACCGGTGAACGCTCGGATTCATTGATGGCGTTCGTGGCCGTCACGGCAAAGTGGTACTTCACGTTGTTGGTCAGGCCCGTCAAGGTACACGTGTTGGCCGGGCAGTCCTGCTTGAATCCGCCCTCGCCGTACACGGTGTACTTGGTGATGGGTGAGCCCCGGTCCGCCGGCGCGGTCCACGTCAGCAATGCCGTTTGATCGCCCACGCTCTGCGCCAACGGCGTGGTGGGGGCAGCCGGCTTGTCCTTCACCGTCAGGCGGATGCGGGCCGTCGAGTAGCGGGACAGCTCCCCGGTCTTATCAGAAACGGTGTAGGCAACCACCATGGTGCCCGTAAAGCCGCCGCCAGGGGTGACCGTCACACTGTCGCCGCCGGGTTCAGCCGCGCCCTCACCGGTTTCCACCACGGCAGAGATGATCTTCAAGGCCGTATCGGGGAACGGGTTGGAGTCATTGGCAAGGACATTGACGGTGACAGGCTTGCCGGCCTGTGCATCCGGCTCAACGTCGTCGTTTGCCACCGGCTTGGGGCGGTTGGACGCCGTCAACGTGAGCTTGTAGCTCGCCAGGGCTTCGAGCCCGCGAGGGTCCTTGGCCTTGACCTGCACCGTGCCGCCCTGGCCGATCTGGACTGAATCGTTGGCTGATGCCTTCAGCGTCTTGCCGTCCAGCTGTACCCGGAAGCCGCCGGGCGCGGAACCCACCAGCTCATACTTCATGTTCCGGACATCGTCCGCGTCCGGGTCCGACGTCAGCTTTTCCAGGTCCAGGCTCGCGGAGTCACCCTTGGGCACTTCGAGGTCGCTGCCCAGCAACTCCGGCGGGTTGTTCTTGTTCGGGTCCGGCAGCACCTTGGTCCGGATGCTGAGCGTGGACTTCAAGCCATTGGGATCATCCGGGCCTGAACCGTCGGTGACCTCGAAGCTGATGGAACCCGGGCCAACATACTCCGCACCGGCGGTGTACTTGATGGCGGTTCCATTGCCGGCGATCGGATCGCTGCCGTCGGAACCGATGAGCTTGATGCGGTCGGTCTGGGTAAGCCGCGGTGACTTGCCCTCACGGACCTTAACCCACTCGGAGAGGTTGACAGTGACGGACTGGCCGGAGACCAGCTCCACGACCTCGTCCTTGGCGAGTGTGGGCACCTGCTGGCCGACGCCTGGGACCCAGATGATGGCCGTGGACTTCTGTCCGTCTACGTCCTCCACGGTGTAGGGCACCAGCTGCGGCTGCTCGGTGAGTTCCACAAAGACGTTCCCCTCGGCACCTGGCCGGGCGGTAGGCGAGTCGGTGGCGATCTTGAGGTTCTCGCCCACTCCGTCCGGGTCCTCGTCATTCTTGAGCACCGGAACATCCACGGCGGTCTTGCCGAGGGTCTGGGCGGATGTGACGCGGTCATCGCGGGCGATCGGCGCCTGCAGCGGGACGTCGTTCTTGACCACCACGCGAATGGTGGCCTGTCCTACGGCATCGCGATCGTCAGCCACTGCGTAGCGGACGTTGACGGTGCCTTCGGCCGCCGGAGCGGTCAGGAGGATGCGGCCGCTGGTCTTGCTCACGTGGGCGTCCAGGGCGGCGTCGGCCTCAATGCTGTCGGTCAGGATGCGGATCTGGTCGCCATCAGGGTCGGTGTCGTTGGCCGTCGCGTCGACGGCGATCTGGCGGCCCGGGCGGACCTGGACCTCGTCATCCACCGGGGTGGGCTTCTGGTTGTTTTCGCCCCGGGGTGCGACGCCGACCGTTACGGTTCCGGTGTTGACGGCACCCTGCCGGTCGATCACCTTGTAACGGAAGGTGTCCGTCCCTGCGCCGTCACCTGCGGCGACGAAATCGATGAAGTTGCTTCCCGCCGTCGCGGTTCCCATGGTTGGCGTGCTGTCGATGCCGGTGAGCTGGACCGAGTCGCCGTCGGGATCGATGCCGTCCAGCGGGACGGGAATCCGGACGGTTCCACCGGCAACCACGCGGGCCGTCAGGTTCTGCGGCTGCGGCCGGGAGTTTTGCGCGCCTTCGAGCGGAAGGATGTGGATAGTCACCGCTGCGGCGCTCTTCTGGCCCTGGGGATCGACGGCGTTATAAATGGCGCGCACGGTCTTGGGATTGGGGCCCGCGATGAAGCGGAGCGTGTTCTCGGAGATGAAAGCCTTGCCGTCTTCCTCGGCAACGGTCTGGGCCAGCACCGGATCAACGGTCAGCTCCTGGCCTTGGGGGTGCGTGTCGTTGTCCAGGACCGGAACGGTCACGACGTCGTTCACGCGTACGTTGACCTCGTCCGGCTTGGGCTGGGGAGCCTCCACGACGGCGGGTGCAGGCACCGGGACGACGCCCACCGTGCCGGTGGCCGAGGCCCGGCCGTTGGACATCGTGTAACTGAAGACGAACGGTTCCTTGGCGCCGAGGACGTCGGTGATGCGCAGGACGCTGTGGTCGATCACGCTCACCGAAGCTGATGAGCCCTCCGGAACGGTGACCGACTGCAAAACGAGCACTCCCCCGGACGGGTCGGAGTCGTTGGCCAAGGGATCCACCAAGACACTTCCGCCCACAGGCAGCAATGCCACGTCGTGAACGGCGACGGGTGCGCCAGTGTCCTTGCCGGATTCAACGTCCACCCGGATCAGCCCCTGGCTGCTCTGGGGTCCGTTGCTGGCGATATACGTCAGGTACACCGGTCCGGGGGTGTTGCTGCGGAAGGTGAACGTCCCGCCGTCGGTGATGGGACCCAACTCCGCTTGGCCGGCCGCTTCCACGTGGGCAACACGCAAAGCGCCGCCGTTGGGATCGACGTCGTTCTTCAGCGGAGAGATCACCAGGTCCTGGCCCACAACAGCCGTGACGTGGTCGGCGTTTACCACCGGCGCCAAAGCTCCCGGCGGCTGGACGTTGACCACCACGCGGCCCGTCGTCGTGTCCCGTCCATCCCAGACGGTGATGGTGACGTTCTTCTTGCCCGGGGCAGCGCCGGAATCCTGGTAAGTCAGCAGGCCGTCCCGCCGGACCTTCACCTGGTCCTGTTCGTTGTCGGCTTTGGCGTCGAGCAGAACGAGGTCGTCGCCGTCGGGATCCATCCAGTCCGTGAGGATGTTCTGGCTGACGGACTTGCCCTGTTCCACCAGCATGGTGGTGGGCTCAGCGCGCTTGAAGAACGGCGGTTTGTTCTCTTCCGGGCCGACGACCCGCAGCGTGACCCTGCCGGCAGCGGAGAGTCCACGCCCGTCGGAGGCGTTGTAGTCGAAGGTCTCCGTTCCGGGCTTCGCTTCGGCCGGGACCTTGATCTGGAACGCCGAACCTCCATAAATGTTCTCCAGCGCACCTGCCTTGGGTGCATTGGCGCCCACTGCGGCTGTGAGAACGTCTCCGTCGGGGTCCGAGTCGTTGTCAAGGACACTCAGGATGGTGGTGCGTCCGGGCCGCACTCCGAACTCGTCGGGCTTGGTCTCGGGTGCCCGGTTGGGTTTGGTCCGGTCCGGAAGGACGTTGATGGTGTTGTTGTCCGCGGACTCCTGGTCCTGGTCGTCGGACTGGTTCTTGGGCGGGACAACGTCGTCCCAGTTGTTGACCAATTGCATGTTCTGGTTGACCAGCCACACGCTGCCCGAATTGATATCGTTCAGGACCACCAGGTCCCTGTTGACGCGGAACACGTAGTTGGGCGAAGCGCTTGCCTTGGGGACATCGTTCTTCTTGTCGTCTGCGTCATTCTCGCAGTCACGCACGTATTTGTTGGCTCCGGCCCACGCGGCGTGGACGCACTTGCCCACCTGAACGGGCGCGGCGGGAACACCTTCGCCGTCGGCGCTGACCGTATCGGCAGAGGAGCCGTCCAGCGGCTGCTTCAGCAGGTTCTTGCGGGTGGAGATGGCCACGAAGCCGCTTTCCGCGCTGGTCTGCTGGAGCTTGGCCTCGCGGGCATCGGCCAGTTGCAGCTTGCGCCCGCCCGGCAGGAACAGGTTGCCGGACGCGGCATCCAGCGCCACCGGCTTGTCTCCTACGACAGCCAGTTGCAAGTCCCCGGCGCCCTTGAGCTCATCGACTTTGGTGACTTCCGAGGCGGTCCGTTCCCCGTTGACGTCCACGGTGGTGACGGTGATCTCGCCCTTGCCCGGATCCGCGGTGTAAATACGGTTGTCATTGCCAACCGCGGACACGAGGCCTTGGGAACCGGTCAGGACGGGTTCGGTCCCTTCTTCATCGAACCCGTTGACGGTGGAGGGAGAAAGCGCCCAGACCTTGCCCTTGGCAGGATCAGTGACAGAGAGCACCGTGGAGCCGTAGCTGACCTGCGCCGACGACGGAAGCTGCTTATCGCCGCCAAGTTTCAGGTTCGCGGCGGAGACCTGGTTGATGGTGGAGCCGGATTCGTCGTCGACAAACACGTTGCTGTCGTGCTGAAGCACATCGAAGGTGGTGCTGGCCGGAGTGACCGCCCCGTCCAGTACCCGTGAAGGGTAATTGAGCCGGCCCACGGCGTTCTTGGTCTTGCTCACTACCCAAACGCCGCCGTCGTTCAAGTCCACCTCGGTGGTCTTGAATCCCGGGTACAGCACAGCTGCCGCCACCAGCACGGCACCTGCTGCCGTTGCCGCGGTTGCGGACACCAATTTTCTGTTTCGACGCTTTTTCAGCCCCAGCTTGCCGAAGAAAGAAGTCACGACCCCAAAATTCCCTTTTTATAGCAGCCGCCCCGAGCAGCTTCCGAGCCCACCGGCAATCGCCGGCAGCCGTTCATTCCGCAGTACCCCCATACGGCGGCGGAATTTTCAGTCCCTAAGACTATCCCACTCACCACACGGCCCATCATGGAAAGCCGATACCGGACTCTCCAATGGCTTTGACAGCATACTGTCTTAGTCCCGGTCGCGGCGATGGGGACCTCTCCCCTGTTGCCGGCCTTGCGACGGGTCAGCATCGGGGCGCTCCGATGCCTGCTGGATCACCCAGATAGGTGTGACCTGCAATGATGTACCGGCCTACGTTCCGGTAGGAGCCTGATTCAATGCG
The DNA here is from genome assembly GCF_026013155.1 of Paenarthrobacter sp. PAE-2. Lineage (NCBI taxonomy): Bacteria > Bacillati > Actinomycetota > Actinomycetes > Micrococcales > Micrococcaceae > Paenarthrobacter > Paenarthrobacter sp. PAE-2. The sequence goes on from NZ_JAPDNV010000001.1 coordinate 29,401, forward strand.
CCACCAACGCTGCATGCCCACCCAGCCATCCGACTGGTCGATGTAGCAACGGACAACAATCTTCCCTTGATCCGAGGTGTACATCCATGGCGGCTGGTTGCCGCCCTTGCCGTCACACGTGAACCTGTTTGGATCGTAATTGGCTCCACCAAGGGTGTAACTGCAGGATCGTTCCACGGCACCGGGGTTCATGGTGGTGGTCCATTCCCCCTTCTTGCCGGATGTGGCGCTGGCGCTGGCTACCGGCCCACCGGTACCCAGGGAGTTGAAGGTCTGCACGTCAATGGTCCGTGTTTGTTCGTAGCCGCCGGTATTGATAGTCCGGCTGCCGGATGCCGCAACCGTCTCCCACGCGCCGCCGTTGATCCTGATCTTGGTGGTCTTGACGTCATTGGTGGATGTTGAGGGCGAGGACCAATTGAGGGTGACCGAGGGATCATTCATCGCCCCGTTCGTTCCCGATGCCGACGGCGTTCCGGGCGAACCATACGGCGTGGCCGTGGCGGGAGCACTCGCATCCGAGCTCGGCGCAACGGAAGATTGGGCCGTCACCGTGATGCTGCTGGCCTGGCCATTGGCGAAACCTCCAACGGTCTGCCCCGGTTGGATGGGGCCGGACTGGCCGGTGCTGGCGCGGTAGGTGTAACTGACTTCATTGGCGCTTGAACCGTTACGTTGGGCTTGGTTCAACACTGTGAAGTTGATGGTGAGCTGGCCGCCTGCTCCCCCAGTGTTGGCCGGTGTGGCACTGACGTTGCCCACGGTTCCCAGCTTGCCGGTTGCACGCCGTGGAGCAGAGGCCGCACTGACCGCACCCTTGCCGGCCTTGTTCTCGGCCTGAACAGTGAACGTGTAGCCGGATTCCGAGTTATTCGCCGTGAAGGTAGCTGTACGGGTATTGCCCGGAACGGTCTGCGTCTGCGTAGCGCCACTGCCGCCGCTCATGGTGACGTAGTAGTTCTTGATGGGATCGCCGTTGATGTCCGGCTCTGTCCAGTCAGCCCGGAGCTGGTTCTGCGAACCAACGGAAGACACGACGGCGGTGGTGGGCGCCGCCGGGGCGCCGGGCAGACCGGCCGGGTGGTCTTCGGCGGAGTACAGGCTCCAGTCGGAAGGTCCGAGCTCGTTGACCGCCTGGGCCCGCACCTTGTAGTTGACCCCGTTGGTGAGTCCGGTCCAGGTGTAGGAGAGCCCGGTGACCTCGTTCTTGACCGCCACTCCGTTGCCTGGGGGCGGGGAAATCTCCAGGTTGTAGTGCTTGACGGGTGAGCCCTCGGTCTTCGCGGGGGTCCACGTGATGGCCAGGTCCTTGTCCCCGGCTTTCACGGCGGGAGCGTCCGGCGGTGACGGCTTTTCGTCAGGCTTGATCTCGTTGGAAGCCGGCGACGCACCGGACTCCCCTACCTCGTTGGTGGCCGTCACGGTGAATACGTAGCTCACGTTGTTGGTCAGCCCCGTCAGGGTGCAGGTGGTGGTGGGGCATTCCTGTTGGAACCCCGCAGCCTTCACGGTGTATTTGGTGATGGCTGCGCCGTTGTCCGACGGCGGCACCCATTTGAGCACGGCGGTGCGGCTCCTGACATCGGTAGCCGAGGGCGCGGAAGGAGCATCCGGCTTATCCCGGACGGTGATGCGGACGCGGCCCACTGCCTGGCGGCTCGGATCGTCGGTCTTGTCCTTGATGGTGTAGCGGACTACCAGCACGCCCTTTGAGCCCGCGGACGGCGTCACCGTGATGGAGTCGCCCGAGATTTCGGGCTGCCCGGCTGAACCCGTCTCCACGACCGCGGACACGATTCCCAACGGCTCGCTGAACGGATTGAAGTCGTTGCCGAGCACATTGACGGTTTGCGGCTTGCCGGCATCGGCTTTCTCCACGGCGTCGTCGTTGGCCACCGGTTTGGGCCGGTTGGAGGAAACCACCGTGACGGTCACGGCCGCACGGACCGGATCGGACCGGCCGTCGGTGACCTTCAGCGGCACTACGCCGCGTGCACCCGGGTTGAGGGATCCGCCGGGTGTGATCTTCAGGACCGTGCCGTCGATGCGGGCCTCGAACCCGCCGGGCTGCTGGCCGTCGAATTCGAACTTCAGTTTGCCCTGGTCCTGCTCATCCACGTCGCCGGCGAGGTTCGACAGGTCCAGTTCGGTGACGTCACCCTGGGGAGCGTCGATGACGGCACCGCTGAAGGTCGGCGGATGGTTGGCATTGGGATCCGGCAGGACCTTGGTCATGATGGTGAGCGTGGACTTCAGCCCCTCGGGATCGTCTGGACCGGAACCGTCCGTGACCTCGAACGTCACAGAGCCGGGGCCCACGTAGTCCGCCTGCGCAGCGTAGCGGAGGGCACCGCCGTCGCCGGCAATGACATTCAGCGGGTCACCGCCCTGGACCTTGATCTTGTCCGCCACCGTGATCCGCGGGCTGCGGCCGTCACGGACCTTGACCCACTCCTTCAGTGACAGCGTCACTTCCTTGCCCGCGGTGACTTCCACGACGTCGGTCTTGGAAAGGGTCGGGTATTGGAGGCCCTGTCCGGGAATCCACATGACAGCCGTGGCCGTTTGGCCGTCAATGTCCGTCACCGTGTACGGAATGAGCTGGTCCTGGGGCGCCAGCGTGACCACCACGTTTCCCGAGGTGCCCACCCGGGCGTTGGGGTTGCCGTCAGGCAAGGAGATCTTGAGGTCTTCGGCTACTCCGTCAGGATCGGAATCATTCTTCAGGACGGGCACGTCCACCGCCGTCTTGCCCAACGTCTCCGCGAGGGTCACATGGTCATCAACGGCGATCGGTGCATGCAGCGGGGCCGACGGACTGGTCTGGACGCGGATCACGGCACTTGCTTCGGCCTTCTTGTCATCCTGGATCCGGTAGCTGATACTCTCCACGCCGGCGGTACCCGGGGCGGTCAACACCGCTTTACCGGCAACGGCTTCGACCTCCAGCCCGGGTTTGGCATCGAACGTCGGCACCAAGCCGATGGGGTCGCCGTCGGGGTCGGAATCGTTCTTGAGGACATCGACGGCGACGCGCCGCCCTGGACGCACATCGATGGCGTCATCCACGGCTATTGGCTTTTGGTTGTCTGCTTCCGCCGGCGCGATACCGACAATGACGTTGCCGGTATTTTCCGCGCCGATGCGGTCCTTCACGCGGTAGCTGAAGGTGTCGGTTCCCGCCGACTTACCGCCGGCCGTGTACTCCAGGTAGCCGTCGCGGAGTACGGCGGTCCCCAGGGACGGGGCTTTGTCGATGCCGATCACCTGGACCGAGTCGCCGTCGGCGTCGATGCCATCCAGCGGAACAGGGATCTTGACTGTCATTCCCGCCACCGCACGGGCCGTCAGGTTCTTCGGCTCCGGCCGGGTGTTGGTGGCGTCGTCCCGGGCCCTGATCCGGATGGTGACCTGTTGGGAATCCGATTGGCCGGAAGCGTTGGTGACCTTGTAGATCGCGTAGACGGTCTTGGCCTCTTCTCCGGCAATGAAGCGGAGGGTCTTGCCGGCCACGAACATCCGGCCGTCCGCCTCGTCCGGCTGCTGCGCGAGCACCGGGTCCAGGCTGAGTTCGCCCCCGTTGGGATCCGCATCATTGTCCAGCACCGGGATGGTCACCACGTCGCCTGCCCGGACCGTGACGTCGTCGGGCTTTGCCTGCGGCGCCTGAAGCTTGGTGGGCGCCGGCACCACCTGGACCGAGATGTCACCGGTTGCCGATGCCTTGCCGTTGGAGATGGTGTATTTCAAGGACAACTGGCCTTCGGCGCGGATGTCAGTGATCTTCACGACCGAGTGGTCCAGCACCGCCACGCTGACGGGCAGGCCGTCCACTGCCGTCACCGACTGCACCACCAGAACGCCTCCGGCGGGGTCCGAGTCGTTGCCGAGGACGTCAACCACGGTGCTGCCTCCGCTGGGCAGCAGGGCAATATCCCGCACGGCAACCGGTGCGTCGTCGCTGTTTCCGGAGACGACGTCCACCCGGACCAACTGCTGGGCACTCGCCGGCCCGTTCGTCACCATGTAGGTCACGTAGTGGGCGCCTACGGCACCGGAGTTGAACATGAACGTCTGCTGGTCAGGCCCGATGACCGCCGTGGACTGTCCATCGGGTTGGGCCTGCGCCAGGCGGAGCGTTCCGCCCTGGGGGTCGGTGTCGTTCTTGAGCGGCGCAATCACGGTGTCCTGGCCTGCCACCGCCACGACGTGGTCAGCGTTGGCGATGGGCGGCAGGGCTCCGGGGGCGCGGACGTCCACGGCGATCTGCCCGTCGGTACTGTCGGTGCCGTCCGACACCGTCACCGTGATGGTCTTGCGGCCGGGACCGGCTCCCGAATCCTGGAACGTCAGCAGGCCGTCGGGCCTGATCCGGACCTGGTCGGCAGGATCGCTGCTCGAGGCCGCCACGGCAAAGATGTCATCGCCGTCGGGATCGATCCAATCCGTCAGGATGTACTGGTTGGCTATCTTGCCGGCCTGCACCACCAGCGTGTTGTTGCGGTTTGGCTTGGGCTGCGGGGCGTTGTTTTCCTCCGGCGGCACCACCCGCAGGTCCACCTCGGTGGCAGCGGTTCCTCCGCGGCCGTCGTCCACGGAGTATTTGAAGGTTTCGGTGCCTGTGGTGCCGGCCGGCACCGCAATCTGGAAGCCCGTCCCGCCGTAAACCTGGGACAACGCTCCCGATTTCAGTGGCTCGGCGGCACTGACGGTCAGGACGTCGCCGTCGGAATCGGCGTCATTGTCCAGTACCGGCAGGATGGTGGTCTTCCCGGCACGCACGCCGAAAGAATCGGGTTTGGCCACCGGCGGGGTGTTCGGCTTGCTGCGATCCGGAAGGACTGTTTGCTGGACTTCGTCGGCGGAGTCCTTGTCTGCATCGTCCGAGGTCTGCTGCGGCGGAATGACGTCATCCCAGTTGTTCACCAGCTGCATGTTCTGGTTGACCATCCAGACGTTGCCTGAGTTGACGTCGTTGAGGACCACGAGGTCCCGGTTGACCCTGAAAACGTACGACGGCGACGCACTCGCCTGGGGCACGTCGGCGCGGCGGTTGTCGGCCTCACTGCTGCACTCCCGGACATACTTGTTGGCCCCGGACCACGCCCCGTAAGTGCACGTACCCACGTGGACAGGCGCCGCCGGGGTCCCTTGCCCGTCGGCACGAACGGTTGTGGCCGTGCCGCCGTCCAAGGGCTGCAGCAACAGGGCATCCTTCGTGGCGATGGCCACGGTGCCGGCCTCCGGACCGGCCTGCTGCAGCTTGGCGTCCCTGGCATCGGCGAGATGGACCACTGAACCGCCCGGCAGGATGATGTTGCCGTTGGCCTGGTTCAGCACAACCGCCTTGCCGCCAACGGCCGTCAGCTGCACGTCGCCGTCGGCTTTGAGGGAATCGTCGGAGCGGACCTGCGAGTCCACAACGTTGCCGTCCGCATCCACCGTGGTGGCGGTAAGCTTCCCTGCTTTGGGGTCCAGGGTATGGATGGTGTCGTCCGTCCCCACAACGGACGTGATGCCTTGGGACTGTTCGAACAATGGCGTGGATTCTTCACTGAAACCGCCCAGCGAGGTGGGCGAAACGGCCCACACTTTGCCCTTGGCTGGATCAGTGACGGCCAGGACCTTGCTGCCGAAGCTGACGCGGGCCGCACCCGGAAGCTGCTGGTCCCCGCCCAGGCGCATGTTGGCGGCGCTGACCGGGTTGATCGTCGCCCCGCCGGCATCGTCAATGAAGATGTCGCTTGCCTGTTGGAGGATGTCGAAGTCGTCGCTGGCCGGAGTGACGGCACCGTCGAGGGATTTTGAAGGGTAATTCAGCCGGCCGGCGGCGTTCTTCGATTTGCTGACAACCCAGACGCCGCCGTCGTTGAGGTCCACCTCCGTGGTTTTGAAACCCGGGTAGAGGATGGCTCCGGTAACAAGCACCGCCGCAGCTGCCGTGAAGGCTGTAACCCCCAGGATCCTGGCGCGCCGCTTCCGTGATGGTTGCCGTTTGGGCGCTCGTTGGGCGGGCCTCCTGCTCGGAGCCATGGACTTCCCCCGGTTAAATAGGCAGCCGTCACCCTCCGCGCGGCTGGCTTGACGCGAACAGTCCCCAAGCCTACCGGGTTAATCCATCGATTTGCGAAGATGTGACCTGGACTACTGCCGCCCCTCTACTCAGTCCAGAACGAGCCCTTTGCCCCGGCCGCGGGCCAGCATGACGGGGTGGATCTCCCCGAAGCCGCGGACGTTTTCCGAGGCCTGCGGGATCAATACAAAGCGTTCATCCTGGCCAAGGGCGGCCGCGGTCATGGCATCAACCAGCACAGTGCCTGGCTGGGCGAGGCTGGTGAGCCGCGCTGCAAGGTTGACCGTTGGCCCGTAGATGTCGCCAAGGCGGGAAAGGATGCGTCCCCAGACCATGGAAACCCTCGCCTGCGGGAGGATCTCATCCTCGGTAAAGGCCTGGGCCAGGGCGAGGGAGATCTCCGCGCCGGCAGCCGGCGTCTCGGCAATGTAGAGGACTTCGTCACCGACTGTCTTGACCAGCCGGCCGCCGCCAATGGAAATGATCTCGGCACACTTGTTCTCGAAACGCTGCACCATCTGGGCCAGCGTCTTCTCGTTCATCCGCCTGGACAGGCTGGTGTAGGAGACCAGGTCCGCAAAACCGACAGCACGGGCCAACGGCAACGGCGAATCGTCCTCATCGCCTTCGCGGCCTTCTTCGCTGGCCTGCAGCCCGGCTTCCGCCCTGACAGCCAGCCGCTGCACACCGGCATTGAGCTGGCGGCGGTAGGAGTAGACGAGGATCTCCTCCAGCGAATCCACCAGGGCAGGCAGCTGGCCCACCAGCTGCTTGCGCGCCACGGCATCGCTGATCCCTTGTTCCTGGACCATGTCCTCCACCAGGGCCTCGATCTGCCAGACCACCATGCGGTCCGTCATCTGGCCAATGGAACGGGTGATGGAGATCGCGGCTTCTTCCGTCAGGAGGCCGGCACGGACGAGGTCAAGGATGGTTGTCAGGGCAGCCTGGTCGCGCTCAGTGAAGGCAACGTCGTCGTCACCGAAGTTTGGAAATCCGAGAGCGCGCCACAGTTTTCGGGCAGAAAGCACCGACACGCCGGCACCGGCAGCAATCTCACGACGGCGGAGCTTGCGTTCACCGCCCAGCAGCCTGGCTTCCAGCGCTTTGATCGCGAGCCGCTCTGCGGACATGACACCGGTAGGGGGCCCGGTGGGTATGGCTTTGGCCGGGTCCGGTACCGCGTCTTCATCCCCTGAAGGTTCGGGTACGGCGTCGAACTCCTGGTCCAGGTCCTCGTCGGACTGATCCTCAACGCTCATCTCTTCCACCTTCTCTCACTTCCCACGGCAAACCACTAACGTCGATATCCGGCACCACTTCACCCTCAAGAACCTCGCCCCGGGGCAATTGGTCCATGGCGTCAAGGATGAAGCCCCGGAATTTCCCGACTTCCGGGACATCCTTCAACAGGTAAATCCCCGAGTGCCCGGTATCCAAGGATATATTCCCCGAACGCAAGGACCGCTGGATCATGCCCTGTTCGATTCCCACATTCCGGACAGCCATCAAGGACACCTGCCACTCACCGCGGCGGAACATCCCGGACTTGGCCAGGACCCTGCGGCTGGTCAGGATGTAGCGAACGGAATGCCAGCGCAGCACCCGCTTGAGGCAGTAGGCCAGCAGAACCCATGCCGCCAGGCCAAGGCAGGCTCCTACGAGCCAAGGAGTCCAGGCCGCCGTGATGAACGGGGCCAGGCGCTGCGGGTTCCCCTTGATAATCCAAGCAGATGCGAAACCTGCCAGTGCCGGAACCAGGACGAAGACCAGCGCCGGAAAAACGAGTGAACGGGCCTGCTGGCGCGTGATGGTCAGGACCTGCTCCCCCGGAAGCAGTTCTTTACGCATAACCGCTTTCTGTGGCACGCAGGTGCACCACATCCCCCGCAGTCACCACGTGCTCCCGCCCGCCGTGGTCCACCACCAGCAACGATCCGTGGTCATCCAGGCGCGAGGCGTGTCCAACCAGCTCATGGTCGCCCGGCAGGTGGGCCCGCACTTCGCGGCCCAGGGTGATCATGGCCGTTTCCACCCTCTTATGCAGCGACGGACCACCTGCGAGCCCGGCGTGCGGATCGCCCTCGGCATTGCAGAAGCTGCGGTACAGCCTGGTGAAGTGCGTTAGGTAACCCTTCAGCAGCGCCGTTCGATCCGTCGTCGTGCTTCCTTCGAGGGCAAGCGACGTGGCCGTCGGGACGGGCAGTTGGTCCTCAGTCAGGGTGACATTCAGGCCGACACCCAGGATGACGGCGGGTACGGAGCCGTCGCCAAGCGCCGTCAGTTGCGCCAGGATGCCGGCAATCTTGCGCCCGTTGACAAGGACGTCGTTGGGCCACTTGATCTGCGCCTTCACGCCGGCCGTCTCCTGCAGCGCTTCCCGCAACGCGACGGCAGCCAGGAGCGACAACCATGAATAGCTTTGGGTGGGGACCGGCATGCCGTCCGCCGTAACGGGCCGCAGCACCATGGAAACAGAGACTGCGGAGCGTTCCGGGGATTCCCAGTGCCGGTCCAACCGGCCTCGCGCAGCGGTCTGGTGCTCAGCGGTTAGGACGGCCAGGTCTGCCCATTTTTTGGGTTCCATGGTCACGGCGCGCACCAGGTCGGTATTAGTGGACCCGGTGGACTCCACGACGTCGAGTCGGGAGATGCCGGTGGCGGACAGGAAATCAGGCGCCAACAGCGACCGCTGATCCAGTGCGGGGTTTTCCCCGGAACCGGGGCTTTCACGTGGGGCGGGCTGTTGGGCATCCATAGCTGAATCCTATCCAGTCAAGGAGCTCCAGGCTCTCCCCCGAGGGTATGAATCCGGTCAGAGGAAGATGTCCGGGACCAGGCGGTCCTCCGGCGCACCGAGGCTGTAGGGGGCAAAGTCGGACACCCCCGCCGCGCGCAGGACCTCTTCATCGGTGTAGAAGTTGCCGCTCTTGGAACCACCCGCCGCAAGGTTGGCACCCGTCAGGATCGCATGGGCTGCATCGGCCATGATCTCCGGACCACGCGCAGCCTTGACCATCTGCCGGCCGCCGGGCATGTTCCGGATGGCCGCAGTGTCAATCAGCGTGCAGGGCCACAACGAATTGACGGAGACGCCGTCATCCTTGAGTTCCTCGGCCAGGCCCAGCGTGGTCAGGCTCATGCCGTACTTCGCCATGGTGTACGCCAAGTGCATCCCGGCCCACTTGGGATCCAGGTTGAGCGGCGGGGATAGCGTCAGGATATGGGCGTGTTCCGACTCGCGCAGTGCCGGCAGCGCCAGCTTGGACAGCAGGAAAGTGCCCCGGACGTTGATGTCCTGCATCAGGTCGTAGCGCTTCATGTCGATCGCATCCGTGCGGGACAGGTCGATGGCCGAGGCATTGTTGACCACGATGTCCAAGCCCCCGAAACGCTCGACGGCGGCACTCACGGCAGAAGCGACGTCGTCATCATTCCGGACGTCCCCGACGATCGGCAGGGCCTGTCCGCCGGCGGCGACCAGCTGCTCCGCGGCCGTAAAAACCGTGCCCTCGAGCTTCGGGTGCGGTTCACCCGTCTTGGCCATGAGCACGATGTTGCCGCCGTCGCGGGCGGCCCGGGTGGCAATGGCAAGACCGATCCCCCGGCTCCCGCCGGACATGATGATGGTGCGGCCTTTGAGCGAGCCGGTGGCAACGTAAGCGGCATTGCTTTGAGTCATGCAGCCACTCTAACCCAAAGATGTTACTGACGGGTAACATCACTCGTGCCCCGGCAAGCATCGCAGGCAGGGCTTCGGGCTTGGGCGCAGAAAATTGTAGGGTTTCTACAGCGGTTCGCGGCTATTGCGTCACTAGACTGGCCATCAGGGCCTGTTCTTTGTACGGAAGCTACTTAATCAGCTGTTTGCCGAACCAGAACCGCGCCAGCGAATATCAGCTACAGAGCCGGAGACACTTGATGAGCCACGATCTGACAACGACAGCGGGAAAGATTGCCGACTTCCGCGACCGCCAGGCCCGTGCCGAGCAGCCTTCCGGCCCGGAAGCGATAGAGAAGCAGCATGCGCGCGGCAAGAACACTGCCCGCGAGCGCATCGAGCTGCTGGTTGATCCCGGATCGTTCGTCGAGTTCGACGCCCTGGCTGTCCACCGTTCCACCGCCTTCGGAATGGAAAAGAAGAAGCCGCTTGGCGACGGCGTCGTTTCCGGTTACGGCACCGTTGATGGCCGCCTGATCGCTATCTACAGCCAGGACTTCAGCGTCTACGGCGGCTCCCTGAGCCAGGTCAACGGCGAGAAGATCGTCAAGGTCCAGGAATTCGCCCTCCGCAACGGTTGCCCGGTGGTTGGCATCAACGACGGCGGCGGCGCACGAATCCAGGAGGGCGTCGCGTCCCTGGCAATGTTCGCGGACATCTTCCGCAACAACGTGCACGCATCCGGCGTGGTCCCCCAGATCTCCCTCATCATGGGTCCGTGCGCCGGCGGCGCCGCTTACTCCCCGGCGCTCACCGACTACGTGGTGATGGTGGACAAGACTTCGCACATGTTCATCACCGGTCCCGACGTCATCAAGACCGTCACGGGCGAGGACGTGGACATGGAGACCTTGGGCGGCGCCCGCCAGCACAACGCCACCACCGGTACCTCCACCTACCTCGCCTCCGATGAAGCCGACGCGATCGAGTTCGTCCGTGAACTGCTTGACTTCCTGCCGTCCAACAACCTCTCCGAAGCCCCCGTGGTGGAGCACGACCAGGAACTGGAACTGGACGAGGACGACCTCGCCCTGGACGGGCTCATCCCTGATTCCGCCAACCAGCCCTATGACATGCGCAAAGTGATCGAGCAGATCGTCGACGACGCGCACTTCCTGGAGATGCAGTCGCTCTACGCCCCGAACGTCATCATCGGTTACGGCCGGGTGGAGGGGCACACCGTGGGCATCGTGGCAAACCAGCCCATGCAGTTCGCCGGAACCCTGGACATTTCCGCATCGGAGAAGGCTGCCCGCTTTGTCCGCCACTGCGACGCCTTCAACATCCCCATCATCACGCTGGTGGACGTCCCCGGCTTCCTCCCGGGCAAGGACCAGGAATTCCAGGGCATCATCCGCCGTGGCGCCAAGCTCCTGTACGCCTACGCCGAGGCAACTGTCCCGAAGCTCACTGTCATTACCCGCAAGGCGTACGGTGGGGCCTACATCGTGATGGGTTCCAAGAAGCTTGGAGCCGACCTGAACCTTGCCTGGCCCACCGCACAGATCGGCGTCATGGGAGCGCAGGGTGCGGTGAACATCCTCTACCGCCGCGACCTTGCCGCCGTTGCCGAGGCAGGGGGCGACGTTGAGGCCCGCCGTGCCGAGATCATCCAGGGCTACGAGGAAGAACTCCTCAACCCGTACCAGGCTGCTGAGCTTGGATACGTGGACGCCGTCATCGCGCCGTCGGACACGCGCCTGCAGATCATCCGGGGCCTCCGTGCACTGCGGGACAAGCGGGCCAGCCTGCCCACCAAGAAGCACGGGAACATTCCCCTGTGAGCGCGGCAAAGAGCCCCCTGCCGGCCGAGGAGCCGGCACTGCCCATGTTTTCCGTGGTCAAAGGCGATCCCACGCCGGAAGAACTCGCGGCACTTGCCGCCGTCGTCGCCTCTGTGGGAGTACCCCCGACGCCGGAGGCAGCCAAGCCGAACGTGCGCCACTGGGTGCGCCGCCAGCAATTGCGGCTGGACCCGACCCCGGGTCCGGGCGCATGGCGCCGCAGCCGCGGCTAAAGCCTTCAACAACCCTTTCACGTGACGGAGGTGGCGGCTAGGCTCTGGGGGTGACTACTGCAAACACCCCCGTACGCGCCAAGACCGCCATCGACGCCGTAGCTGATGCGTACACAGAAAAGCTGATCGAACTCAACCCCAGCTTCGCCACCACCTTGGGGTTGCCGGGACACGAAACCGAGTACCAGGACTTCTCCCCGGCCGGGGCCGAAGCCCACGCCGAGGCCACCCGGGACGCCTTGGAAGCGCTGGCGGCCCTGGAGCCGCGCGACGATACCGACGCGGTAACCTTGGACGCCATGCGCGAGCGCCTGGTCCTTGAGCTGGAGATCCACGCGTCCGGTTGGGACGCCGCGGACCTGAACAACATCGCTTCCCCGGCGCAGGACATCCGGGCCATCTTCGACCTCATGCCCACGGACACCGTGGAGCAATGGGAGCACGTTGCCGGCCGTGCGGCCAACGTTCCGGAGGCCATTGCCGGTTACATCTCGTCCTTGCGCGCCGGCGCAGCCGCGGGAAAGGTTTCCGCAGCACGCCAGGTCCGGATCGTCATCGACCAGACCAGCCGCTACGCCGCCGCGGACGGTTTCTTCGCAAAACTCGCCTCCGATGCCCTCGCCGGCGGGGCGCCGTTGCCGGCGGACGTCCAGGCAAGGCTCGACGCCGGAGCCTCCGCGGCCCGCGAAGCGTACAGTGCGCTGGGTGATTTCCTGCGGGACGAACTGCTCCCCCAGGCCCCCGACAAGGACGCAGTCGGGAGGGAACGGTACGCCTTGGCGTCGCGGTCCTTCCTCGGTGCCGCCGTCGATCTCGAGGAGACCTACGCCTGGGGCGTGCAGGAGCTGGAACGGCTCATCTCCGAACAGGAGAAAGTGGCAGGGCAGATCAAGCCCGGGGCAAGCATCGAAGAAGCCAAGGAAATCCTCAACAACGATCCCTCGCGGCAGATCAAAGGCACCGATGCCCTCAAGGCCTGGATGCAGGAGCTGTCGGACCGGGCAGTCGCAGAGCTGGGCGACGTGCACTTCGACATCCCGGATGTCATGAAGACCCTGGAGTGCATGATCGCCCCCACCGACGAGGGCGGCATTTACTACACCGGCCCCTCCGACGATTTCTCCCGCCCAGGCCGCATGTGGTGGTCCGTCCCTGCCGGCGAAGACACGTTCACCACGTGGAGCGAAACCACCACTGTGTTCCACGAAGGCGTGCCCGTCCACCACCTGCAAGTAGCTACGGCCACCTACCGCCGCGAACTCCTCAACAATTGGCGCCGCAACGTCTGCTGGGTCTCCGGACACGGCGAGGGCTGGGCACTCTACGCCGAGCAGCTCATGTTGGAACTGGGGTACCTCAAGGATCCCGGCGACCACATGGGCATGCTGGACGGCCAGCGCATGCGTGCCGCGCGTGTGGTCTTCGATATCGGCGTGCACTTGGAGCTGCCCGTTCCCGAACGCTGGGGCACCGGAACATGGACCCCGGAGAAGGGCTTCGATTTCCTCAAAGCCAACCTCGACATCAGCGAAGGCCAACTCCAGTTCGAATTCGCCCGCTACCTGGGCTGGCCGGGGCAGGCTCCGTCATACAAGGTAGGCCAGCGCTTGTGGGAACAAATCCGCGCCGAACTTGAGTCCCGCGAGGGCTTCGACCTCAAGTCCTTCCACAGCAAAGCCCTGAACATAGGCTCGGTCGGCCTGGATGTGCTGCGAAGGGCCCTGCTGGGCTGAGTTCGGCCCACTAGAGAGCAACGTCACAAACGCACAGGGAATAACTTTTTCGCACGTAACATTTCTAAACGTCCGTTCGCTATGTTATTTGCGAAGCACCTACCGTGTTCCGGTGAGCACCTCAAACACCATCACTCCTGCATCCGGCAAGGCCGGTCCGCGGCTCCCCAAGTGGGCGAGCTCCTTCGGCGTCCAAATTATCGCCGCCCTCATCGTCGGCCTGGTCCTCGGCCTCATCGCCAAGTACACGGGCAGCACCAAGGCTGCTCCCAACGGCCTGGGCGCCACGCTCCAGACGATCGGTTCCAGCTACGTATCACTGCTGCAAACCGCCGTCGTTCCGTTGATCTTCACCGCCGTCGTGAGTTCCATCGCGAACCTGCGCCAAGTGTCGAACGCCGCGCGCCTGGCCTGGAACACGCTGCTCTGGTTCGCCATCACGTCGTTCGTCTCGGTGCTCATCGGCATCGGCCTGGGCGTGCTGCTGCAGCCCGGCGCCGCCACGGGTATCACGCAGAAGGCCGAGTACGTCGGCAAGACCGGTGACTGGTGGGCCTTCCTCACCGGACTCTTCCCCAAGAACTTCCTTGGCCTGGGCGCAAGCTCCACCGTCACCGAAAGCGCCAACGCTGCCACGACTGTCAGCACGTCCGTTTCCTTCAACGTCCTGCAGATCCTGGTTGTGGCCATCGCCGTCGGTATCGCAGCGCTAAAGGTGGGCAAGCAGGCTGAAGCCTTCCTCACCTTCAACGCCTCCGCCCTCGCAGTCATCCAGAAGGTCCTGTGGTGGATCATCCGCGTTGCTCCGATCGGTACCGTGGGCCTGATCGGCAACGCTGTAGCCATCTACGGCTGGGACACCATCGGTTCCCTCGGAAAGTTCACCGCGGCCATTTACATCGGCCTGGCCCTGGTGCTGTTCGTCCTTTACCCGGTGCTGGTCCGTGTCCACGGCCTGTCCATCAAGCAGTACTTCTCCGGTGTATGGCCGGCTGTGCAGCTCGCCTTCGTTTCGCGCTCTTCCATCGGAACGCTCCCGCTCACGCAGCGTGTCACCGAGCGCAACCTCGGCGTTCCTTCCGGCTACGCGTCGTTCGCCGTGCCACTGGGTGCCACCACCAAGATGGACGGCTGCGCCGCGATCTACCCGGCCATCTCCGCCATTTTCGTGGCCCAGTTCTTCGGTATCAACCTGGACTTCAGCCAGTACCTGCTGATCGTCCTGGTCTCGGTCCTCGGTTCCGCGGCAACGGCAGGCACCACGGGCGCCGTCGTCATGCTGACGCTGACGCTCTCCACGCTGGGACTGCCGCTGGCCGGCGTCGGGCTCCTGTTGGCGATCGACCCCATCCTGGACATGGGCCGCACCGCCGTCAACGTCGCAGGCCAGGCCCTGGTGCCGACCCTCGTGGCCAAGCGCCAAGGCATCCTGGACCAGTCCTTGTACAACGCTCCCCGCAACGGTGCCGCGTTCAATGACGAGTTCGCTGCCGACAAGGCTGCAGCCGTTGCTGAAGAGCGCGAACTGGCTGACGCCAAGCGTTAAGGGCTTCCGCAATCCCCTCCGCAATCCCCCGGTGAGAAACCCCGGGGGATTGCGTCGTTTAAGGTCGGATCCTGAGTAGGCTCGGGGCATGCTGATTGTCACTTCCAATGAAATTCCGGGCCACCGCATCGACGCCGTCTTCGGCGAAGTGATGGGCCTGACCGTGCGTTCGCGGGACATCGGGTCCCAGATGCTGGCTGGCTTCCGCTCGTTGGGCGGCGGTGAACTCCCCGAGATGACGCGGGCCCTGTACGAGAGCCGGCAGGAAGTCATGGCCCGCATGGTCAGCGAGGCCCAGCAGCGCGGAGCCAACGCCATCGTGGCCATGCGGTTCGATACCTCGGAGATGGGCACTAACTGGACCGAAGTGTGCGCCTACGGCACTGCCGTCTACGTGCTTCCCTTGGGCGAAGGGGAACCGGGCGCCACGGGGCAGTCGATCTACCTGACCAAGCAACCCCAGCAGGGAGCGGGCCAGCCTGCACCCCCGCAGCCGGCTCCCCCGGTCCAGCCGCAAACGGGCGCGCAGCAGCCGGGCCAGTCACAGCCTTTCCCGGGCCAGTCACAGTACTAAACCCTCCGGGGCATCGTCCAAGCTAAACCAAGGCAGGACCATGCCCCGGCAACGGTACCGCTCCCGGCAACGGTGGTGCTTTGGACCGGTACGTGTGGCCCGTGGGCGTGGTTAGTTCCAAGGTGTGGACATCGGAGGCGTCTGCCAGTGGTTTCGCGGCCCACCCGGGGTTTTCCTTGGTGTGATTGCACTGTTCACACAGCCCTGCGCCGTTGCCGAGGCTGGTGGGTCCACGGCTTTGCCACGGAACGATGTGGTCGATGTGCCGGATGGGCGCATCGCAGTAGGGTGTTCGGCATGAAGCATCGCGGGCCTCGATGAATCGCCGCATGCCGGGTGGGAAGACCTGGCTTTGGAATCCATGCCCACGAGTTCTCCGGTGTTCGGGGCCGAGTAAAGCCTTCGAAGCCAGACCGCGAAGCCCGCATCCGGCGGCGTCGCCTTGATGTGCCCGGAGGGATTTCCAGCCCCGGCCAGCCCCACAAGCTCCCTGGCCCAACCACCCGGCACTATGCCGTAGCCCTCAAGCCTTGCGGGTTCGCTGTCGCCCTGGAACAGAGTGCGATCCGTCAGGACCAGCTGCACTTCCACCTTGGAAATACCGCCCGGCGTACCCGTGAGTCTCTCCACTAGCGTGTCCGCCATGACTTGGCCGCGGGAGCGTTCGTCACCGGAGCATCGGGCTGAGTCAGCAGCTTCTTTGAGAGCCTTATAGGCTGCGACGCCTTGGGCAACGGGCAGCAAGGCAGTTAGGTATGTCATGGTATCCGGCGCGGGCCGGATGCTGACGTGCCTCTCCTTGGCAGCATGTGCGGCCCGCCGGGTAACCGATCGCGGGTCACGTCGGTACGCAGCGGCTTTGGCAGCGGCGATGATCGCCCGATCCCCCATGCCGTCCAAAGTCCCGGTGTCCGGAGCCAACTCTTCATCCACGGCGCAGCGGTCCTCGGCGGACAGGCACGCCGTTTCCTTCACCACAAGGGTGGCGCGCCACTCGTTGAGCAAACCGGAGTCGAGGGCGGCGAGGGTCCGTGGCATCTCCTTGACCAGTGCCTTGGCGAGCCCTAGGAGCCTCGATCCGCGATGGGGCGACTCGCGCCGGGCCAGGGCGATCTGCGCCGCAGCTCCCCCGCCCTGCTTCGGGGCGGGCACGCCTGCCGCCGCATCTGCCTGGCGTTGGGCGAGCTCGAAGGAGGCTGCGATCTTTGCCTGCAGCCCGGAGATGGCGGACTTCATATCTTCCAACACTCGAAGCTGTTCGATGAGTGCGCGGGCGGCCTCGGCGGGCTCCCGTGAAGCGTCCGCCACCACGGGCGCGGCGTTGGGGACAGGCAGCATCGCAGCCCCGGGCGCTGATGCCCTGGCTTCCATGCGAAGCCTCTGCCTGTCCTCCATGAATCCAGTCTGCCAAGGGGGGCAGACATTATTAGGCCCCCAGTATCACGGACTGGGTCGTTCTGCCCTCATGAGGAGACCCACGCCTCCGGCGAAGGTGGTCGTGTGAAACTGTGGGTTGCGCCCTACTTCGATGAAGTGCCACCTCTTGTGCAGCTCAATGGACGCAGTGTTGCCGGCATTGACGACGTACCAGGCCTGTGGCACCCGGGACCAGATCCATTGCAACCGCGCCTCGGTGAGGGCACCCGCTACTCCGCGTCGGCGTTCGGAGGGCAGAACCGAGACACCACCGAGGTAATAACCCGCGGGCGCGTTTCCGTCTGAATAATCCCAGAAGTGCGTTTTTCCCCATCCGATCAGATTGGACCCACGGCAGGCCACGACAACGTGTCGGTTTTCGTCATTCACGGCCGCCGACAACGCATGAGGATCGGTTTGAGCCCAGCCGGTTTTGGCGCAACAAGGAGACGATCGACGCTACGTCGCGAAGCAGGGCGGGACGTACTTTCAATTCAGCAGTACTGGTTTTAGTCACGCCCACCTGCTGCCACGCCGTCCAGTCACTCCCGTGCCTACTCAAAGATACCTTCCTGCGCGTGCCACCGATCAGCAAATTGCGCAGAGTGCAAGTTTGCACTTAGTGTAATTATGTGACCCAAACAAGCAGCCAGGAGGACACCTCCACGCAGCCTGCGACCGAGTCGAGCGCCCCTTCCCGGCGGGAGCTCAACAAGGCCGCCACCCGTAGTTCCATAGCCGCAGCCGCCCTTGAATTACTCCGGGCCAAGGGCTCGGGAAACTTCACGGTGGAGGACATTGCCGCCAGCGCAGGTGTCTCCCGCCGCACCTTCTTCAACTACTTCCCCAGCCTCGAAGCGGCCCTCGCCTCGGTGGCTGACGGGTTCATGGACCGCGCCCTCGAGCAATTCCAACTGCGTCCGGCCGACGAGACCATCCTCGAGTCGGCCCAGGCCGCGCTCATGGCCCTGGCAGACCCCATGTCGGTCGCTCCGATGGCCGAGTTGTTCAGCCTGACCCAGGACAACCGCTCACTGGCCCGGTCCGAACTCGAGGCCTGGGACCACTGCACCGAACAAATTATCGCCGCCGCACGGACAAGGCTCGGGCCGGACGTCAGTGAGCTCTACCTGCACGCCCTGGCAGGCTCGGTCATTTCCTGCGGCAAGGCTGCCATGAACGTCTGGTTCGCCGAATGCGGACCGGACCTCTCCCCCGAATCCCTGGCGGTGCTCCGCCAGCACCTCATCGACGCGATGGGGCTCCTCGGAGCCGGCTTCGCGCCGTCGTCGTCCCCGTCTTCGCGCACCGAAGGCACTTCCTCCGTTCCACCCACCACAGATCGGTTCTGACATGGCATCGTTCCTCTACCGACTCGGCCGGTTTTCCTACCGCCGCCGTTGGCTGGTCATCTCACTATGGCTGGCCGTTTTGGTCGCTGTGGGCGGCTCTGCCGCCGCGTTCCACGGCACCATGTCCAACAACTTCACCATCCCGGGCACCGAAACCCAGCAGATGGCTGACAAGCTGAAGGAAGCACTCCCTGACGCGTCGGGCGGGTCCGCAAGCGTGGCGTTCGAGGCAGGCGCTTCAGGTTTCGACCAAGCGGGCAAGGACGCTGTGGCCGACGCCCTGGCCCAACTCGAAAAACTCCCCGACGTCCAGTCCGTGGTCAACCCCTTCACCACGCAGGAACAGTTGGACCAGGCAGCCGCCAAGATCTCCGAGGGCGAAGCCCAGGCTGCAGCAGGCAAGGCCCAACTGGACGCTTCCCGCGCACAGATTGCGGCAGGCGAAGAGCAGCTGGCCGCGGCCGAACAGCAGCTTGCGGCGGCCGGATTGCCGCCGGCGCAGATCGAGGCACAGCTGGCTCCCCGGCGTGCCGAGCTCGCGGCAGGCAAGGAGAAGCTCGACGCCGGAGCCAAGGAAGCTGCCG
Source organism: Paenarthrobacter sp. PAE-2 (assembly GCF_026013155.1). Lineage (NCBI taxonomy): Bacteria > Bacillati > Actinomycetota > Actinomycetes > Micrococcales > Micrococcaceae > Paenarthrobacter > Paenarthrobacter sp. PAE-2. Next base: position 48,417 of record NZ_JAPDNV010000001.1, read on the forward strand.
ACGGCGCCGCCGCGCTGGCCCTCGGCAAGCGGGAGGCGCAAGCCTCTGAAGGATTGCGCTTTGTTTCCAGCGACAACAAGGCAGCAATCGCGCAGATCCAGTTCAAGACGTCCATCAACGCCGTCCCGCCCGCCGTCCGGCAGGAAGTACAGGACATCGTCCACGGGGTCTCCTCAGCAGGCGTGACTGCCTATGCCAGCAAGGACATCACCGAAGACGTTTCGCAGATCTTCGGCGTGGCGGAAATCGTTGGTGTCGCGGTTGCCGCACTGGTCCTGATCCTGATGCTCGGCACGCTCATCGCTGCGGGCCTGCCCCTGATCATGGCGTTGATCGGCGTGGCCGTGGGCGTCGGTGGCACGTTCGCGCTGACCGGCGTGATCGACATGAGCTCCATCTCCCCCATGCTCGCGCTCATGCTGGGCCTGGCCGTGGGCATCGACTACTCGCTGTTCATTGTCAACCGGCACCGCAACCAGCTGCTGGCCGGCATGGATGGCGAGGAATCCGTCGCTTTGGCCACGGGCACCTCGGGCAACGCCGTCATGTTTGCGGGCCTGACAGTCATCATCGCCCTCGCCGCCCTGGTCATTCCCGGGCTGCCGTTCCTGGCAATCCTCGGTGTGGCAGCAGCAGCGACTGTAGCCGTCGCCGTCGTCGTTGCCCTGACCCTGACACCCGCCGTCCTGAGCCTGATCGGCCGCCGGCTTATCTCCAAGCGGGCTTGGGCAAAGGCCGCCCGGCACAACGCCGAACCGGGCCATGAAGCTGCCGACCGCGACCTGGACGAGAAGCGCAGCACGAGCGGTTGGGGTGGCTTGGTCACCCGCTATCCGTGGGTCGCGCTGATTCTCAGCGTGGTACTGCTCGGGGCAGTTGCACTGCCCGCTTCGCAGCTGCGGCTGGCACTGCCCGACGGCGGGTCCGAACCTGTGGACTCCCAGGCCTACAAGGCGTACGACCTGACGCGCGATAGTTTCGGCGAAGGCGTGACCGGCCCGATCATCGTGGTTGGCGAACTGCCCGCCGGGCTCAGCGAAAACGATGCGAAAAACAAGCAGTTCGATGTCGCGGAGCAGTTGCGCAGCGTCGAGAACGTGGTTGCTGCCGTGCCGTTTGCCCTGAGTGAGGACCGCAGCACCGCGGTCTACCAGGTCATTCCCAAGGAAGGCCCGGCAAGCGCCAGCACCGTGAAAGTGGTCTCGGACCTCCGTGAAAAGGGCGCCCAGATCCGCGAGGACACCGGGGTTTCCATCGGTTTGACCGGCCAGACCGCGGGCAACGTGGACGTCTCCGAGAAACTCGGTGCCGCCCTGCCGCCGTACCTGGCGATCGTCGTCGGGCTGTCCCTGATCCTCCTGCTGCTGGTCTTCCGCTCAATCGTGGTGCCGCTGCTGGCCACGGGCGGCTTCCTGTTGTCGCTGGCCGCAGCGTTTGGCGCCGTCGTGGCTGTTTACCAGTGGGGCTGGCTCGGCGGAATCTTCGACGTCGCCAATCCTGGTGCCGTGCTGAGCTTCCTGCCCATCATCCTGATCGGCGTGCTGTTCGGCCTGGCCATGGATTACCAGGTGTTCATCACCTCGGGCATGCGGGAATCCTACATGCACGGTGAAGACGCCCGGCACGCCGTACGGACCGGTTTCAGCCACGCAGCTGCCGTAGTGACGGCCGCCGCGATCATCATGGTGAGCGTGTTCTCGGGCTTCATCTTCAGCCACCTCACCATGGTCCGCCCGCTCGGTTTCGCCATGGCCTTCGGCGTGCTGATTGACGCGTTCGTTGTCCGCATGACGATCGTGCCCGCGATCATGTACCTGCTCGGCGAGAAGGCCTGGTGGCTGCCGAAGTGGCTGGACCGCCTGCTGCCGGACGTCGACGTAGAGGGCGCCAAGCTGAACCGCAGCGACCGTCCGAAAGCCGGCTCGGCGGAGCTCGTCCACTAACCCCCTATCACGTCACCACCCACACCCCCGGTTCCTCTATCACATAACCACCGGATATCCCCGATGCTCTATCGCTTGCCTGAAGGAAGTGATAGAGCATCGGGCGCTTGGGGGCGGGAAGTGATAGAGCAACCGGCGTTTAGGGGTGGGAAGTGATAGAGCATCGGGGGGCGGCGGGGGTATTAGGCTTGGTGGCGTGACCCGATTGATCCTTGCTTCCCAGTCCCCTGCCCGCACCAAGCTGCTTGCCGAAGCGGGCATCCAGCACGACATCCTGGTGTCGGACGTGGATGAGGACGCGGTGCAGGCCAGGTACGGCGTCACTGATCCCCACGACACCGCACTGCTGCTCGCCCGGGCCAAGGCAGAGGCCGTAGCGGCGCTCCCCGAGGCGGACGGCGCCCTGGTGATCGGCTGCGACTCGGTCTTCGAGTTCGACGGCGAATCGCACGGCAAGCCATACACCGCCGAGGTTGCCCGCGAACGAATGCTGCGCATGAGCGGCTCCAAAGGGGTCCTCCACACGGGGCACTGGCTGGTGGACTGCCGGGAGACTGCCGCCGACGTCGACGACGACGAGCCCGCCACCGGGACCGGCGCCACTTTGGGTGCCGTCTCCAGCGCGGAAGTACACTTCGCCGAGATGTCCTACCAAGACATCGACGCCTACATTGCCACCGGTGAACCGCTCCACTGCGCGGGCTCATTCACCATCGACGGCCTTGGCGGAGCCTTTATCCGCAAGGTCGACGGCGACCCGCACGCCGTCGTCGGGCTTTCCATCTCCACGCTCCGCGAGCTGCTCAGCCACGCGAATGTGGGAATCACCGAACTGTGGGCTGTACCCGGCTCGAACCCGGCTTTGTAGCAACCCTACAAAGGAACAGTGCTTCACACACGGAATCCGCCATCAATATGGGCGGAACCCTCACAATCGCGCTAGGCTCCCTGAAGGACAGAAGGAGTCAACAACTTGTCAGCTAACCCGGCGCAGCCCATTTCCAGCCCTCTTACCAAGGTCTTGATTGCCAACCGTGGCGAAATCGCGGTCCGCATCATCCGAGCCGCCCGGGACGAAGGCATTGCCTCCGTAGCCGTCTACGCAGACCCGGACCGCGATGCCCTGCACGTCCGCCTTGCCGACGAGGCGTATGCGCTGGGTGGCAACACGGCTGCCGAGTCGTACCTGGTGATGGACAAGATCATCGACGTCGCCAAGCAGGCTGGCGCCGACGGCATCCACCCCGGCTACGGCTTCCTGGCCGAGAACGCCGAATTCGCCGCCAAGGTGATCGAGGCCGGCATCACGTGGATCGGCCCCTCCCCCGAGGCCATCTCTGCCCTGGGTGACAAGGTCCAGGCACGCCACATCGCGGAGAAGGTCGGAGCCCCGCTGGTCCCCGGCACGGCAGACCCCGTCAAGGATGCCGATGAGATCCTCAAGTTCGCCGAGGAGTTCGGCCTGCCCGTAGCCATCAAGGCAGCGTTCGGTGGCGGTGGCCGCGGCATCAAGGTAGCCCGGACCATGGAAGAGATTCCGGAACTGTACGAGTCCGCCGTCCGTGAAGCCGTCGCAGCCTTCGGCCGCGGTGAGTGCTTCATCGAGCGGTTCCTGGACGCGCCCCGCCACGTCGAAACCCAGTGCCTGGCCGATGCCTACGGCAATGTTGTTGTGGTCTCCACCCGCGACTGCTCCCTGCAGCGCCGCAACCAGAAGCTCGTGGAAGAGGCCCCGGCTCCGTACCTCACCGAAGAGCAGAACAAGCGCCTTTACGAATCCTCCAAGGCCATCCTGAAGGAAGCCCATTACCTGGGCGCCGGCACCTGCGAGTTCCTGGTGGGCCAGGACGGCACCATCTCCTTCCTCGAGGTGAACACCCGCCTCCAGGTTGAGCACTGTGTCTCCGAGGAAGTCACGGGCATCGACCTGGTCCGTGAGCAGTTCCGCATCGCCCGCGGCGAAGCCCTCGGTTACGAGGACCCCGAAGTCCGCGGCCACTCCTTCGAGTTCCGCATCACCGGCGAGGACCCGGGCCGCAACTTCATGCCCGCGCCCGGCACCATCAGCACGTTGAAGAACCCCACCGGCCCCGGTATCCGCGTGGATTCGGGCGTGGAAGAGGGTGATGTCATCAGCGGCAACTTCGACTCGATGCTGTCCAAGCTCATCGTCACCGGTTCCAGCCGCGAACAGGCACTCCAGCGCTCCCGCCGCGCCCTCGAGGAGATGGTGGTGGACGGCATTCCCACCGTCATTCCTTTCGATCTCGCCGTTGTGACCGACCCCGACTTCGCCCCGGCAGAAGGACCCTTCAAGGTCCACACCCGCTGGATCGAGACCGAGTTCGTCAACAACATTCCGGCGTGGCAGCCGACCGGCACGGATGCGGAAACCTCCGACGCCGGTGATCGCCAGCGCGTCGTCGTCGAGGTAGGCGGCAAGCGCCTTGAAGTCGTCCTGCCTTCGGGCCTCGGCGCCGGAATGGCAGCTGCTTCCGGAGCCGGAACCAAGGCCAAGGCCGGCAAGTCGAAGAAGCGTTCACGCTCCGCCGGCGCTTCCGCCGCGGTGGCCGGCGGCACCGCGCTGACCTCCCCCATGCAGGGAACGATCGTCAAGATCGCCGCTGCCGAGGGCGACGTCGTGGCCGAGGGAGACCTGATCGTGGTCCTCGAAGCCATGAAGATGGAACAGCCCCTCACCGCCCACAAGGCCGGAACCGTCCGCGGCCTGACGGCTTCGGCGGGCGAGACCGTTTCAGCGGGTGCCGTCATCGCCACCATCGAGGACTAACGGCAAGTACCCCCATGACGACGCCGGCCCCGCACCAAACGGTGCGGGGCCGGCGTCGTCATTGGGCTGCTTAGGCGACGTTGTTTTCGTAGTCCGTGTCCCGCGTTTCCTTGGACAGGAAGAGCGCGATGAGCGTGAGGACGGACATGATGCTCAGGTAGACACCTACCCAGAACGTGCTGCCATCGCCGAGTTCCCAGAGCCACACGGCAATGAACGGGGCCACGGCCGCACCCAGGATGCTGGAGACGTTGTAGCTGACTGCCGAGCCCGTGTAACGGACGTTGGTGGGGAACAGTTCCGGCAGGAGCGCACCCATTGGTCCGAAGGTCAGGCCCATCAGGGTGAAGCCAATGATCAGCAGTCCCATGGTTCCCACGAACCCTCCGCTGAAGAGCGGAACGAAGAGCAGGCCGAAGAGGAGGATGCCGGCCGTCACGGCCATGAGCATCTTGCGGCGGCCGAACTTTTCGGCGAGCGGTCCTGCCACGAGGGTGAAGATGCCGAAGAACACGACGCCGGCAATCAGCATCCACAGGAAGTCGTTGCGGGTGTAGCCGAGGCCCGGGATGAATGCCGCGGCTGCGGCTTCGGTCATGGGCTTGCCGGCCTTCTCCGCAGCCGCTTGGGCGCCTTCGAGGGTGGGCTTGGTGCCATAGGTGAGCGTGAACGTGGTCATCAGGTAGAAGAGCACGTAGGTGGCCAACATGATGAACGTGCCAAGGATCAGTTCGCGCCAGCTGCTCTTGAAAACGCGGCCGATGGGCAGCTTGGCCACTTCGTTGGACTCCACCACTTTGGTGAAGGCGGGGGTTTCGATGAGCTTGAGCCGGACGTAGAGTCCGATGATCACCATGACGGCGCTGAGCAGGAACGGCACGCGCCAGCCCCATGCCGCAAAGGCCTCCGGGGACAGGGTGTAGCTGAACACCAGGAAGATGACGTTGGCCAGGATGAAGCCGATCGGGGCTCCCAGCTGGGGGAAGGTGCCGTAGATGGCGCGCTTGTTGGCGGGTGCGTTCTCGGTGGCCAGCAGGGCGGCACCGCTCCACTCTCCGCCCAGCGCAAGGCCTTGTGCGAAGCGCATGACCACCAGCAGCGCCGGAGCCAGGATGGTCCACCCGGGGACTTCGGCCGTGGGGAGGCAACCGATCAGGAACGTGGCGATGCCCATGGTGAGCAGGGACGCCACGAGTGTTCCCTTGCGGCCGAACTTGTCACCGAAGTGGCCGAACACGATGGAGCCGAGCGGACGCGCTACGAAGGCCACGCCGAAGACGGCAAAGGAGCTCAGGAGCTGAGTGGTGGCATTCAGGTTCGGGAAGAACAGGCTGGGGAAGACCAGCACTGCGGCTGTGGCGTAGACGTAGAAGTCGTAGAACTCGATGGTCGTGCCGATGAGGCTGGCAACGATCACCCGTCCCCGCGAGTTCACCGGTGCAGTGGACCCGCTTCCCTGGGATGTAGCGGTGGAAGACATGTAAATGCAGCTTTCGTTCACGCCGGCCACGCACCAGGCGGCTGCCGGCGAAGGCGTATTTGAGAGTTCAATAATAGTTCCCGCAGTCCATCGACTGGACAATCATGTCCGCGATTCGGACAGGCTGGAAAATCTCACCCTGTGGGCCGCGCCACAACCTCACCATCGTCTCACGCAGCCGTGATGCCGCAGATAGGGAAATGTCACAGCACGTTTACAAAGGGCGACGGTCCGCGAAATGCGCGAAACCTACCTTGGAAGCACAACGTCCCCCACCAAGGAGGCACTCCCGTGACTGTTGACCGCACCGCAGAACTGGCACCCCACCAGTCCACTGCGACCACCACCCCCGCCCTTGAACACCGCCCCGGCCGCTGGATCGCCAACTGGGATGCCGAGAACAAGGAGCAGTGGGAGGCCGAAGGCCGGTCCATCGCCAAGCGCAACCTGTACTGGTCCATCTTCGCCGAATTCCTCGGCTTTGTTGTCTGGCAGCTCTGGTCGATCGTGGTCGTCCAGCTTCCCGCCGCCGGCTTCGCTTTCGACACCAACCAAATCTTCTGGCTCATCTCCATCCCCAGCCTGGTAGGAGCCACCCTCCGCATCCCCTACACGTTCATGGTTCCCAAGTTCGGCGGACGGAACTGGACCATCGTTTCGGCCCTGCTCCTCCTCATCCCCGCCTCGGGCCTGGCCATGTGCGTCTCCAACCCGGAAACGCCGTTCGGGGTCATGCTCCTCGTGGCAGCCCTCGCAGGCTTCGGTGGCGGCAACTTCGCCAGCTCGATGGCGAACATCACCTTCTTCTACCCCGCCCGCGAGAAGGGCTGGGCGCTGGGCCTGAACGCCGCCGGCGGAAACCTGGGTGCCGCCGTCGCGCAGTTGGTTGTTCCCATCGCCGTCACGGTACTGGCCGCCGGAACCGTCAACCTCCCCATGGCCGGCCTTATCTGGATCCCCCTGATCCTCGTCGCGGCGTTCGGTGCCTGGAAGTACATGGACAACCTCACCAGCGCCAAGGGGGACATTGCCGGATCCGTTGCGGCGCTGAAGGAACCGCATCTGTGGATCATGGCGTTCCTCTACATTGGCACCTTCGGTTCGTTCATCGGTTTCGCAGGCGTCTTCCCCAAGCTCATCAAGGACTACTTCCCGGAGTTCTCCTCCATCCACGTCGGAGCGGTGGCGCTGTCCCTGGCGTTCCTCGGTCCGTTGGTCGGCTCCCTGGCCCGTCCCTACGGCGGCCGGATGGCCGACCGGATGGGTGGAGCCCGGATGAGCATCACGGCGTTCGCATCCATGGCCGTCATCACGCTCACCATGATCTGGACGCTGCCGCTGAAGAACTTCTGGCTCTTCCTGGGCCTGTTCCTCCTGCTCTTTGTCTCCAGCGGTTTCGGAAACGGCGCCACGTACCGGATGATCCCGGTCATCTTCGCGACCTCCAGCCGGGCCGCCCGTTCCGGCGCCGGCAGCGCTGAAACCGCCCGGCTCGCGGCCTCGTCCCTGGGCCTGATCTCCGCGATCGGCGCCTACGGCGGATTCGTGATCCCCCAGGTGCTCAATGCCTCCAATACCGCTTCCGGTTCCTACACCCCGGCTTTCTACGGATTCGTCGCAGCGTACGTCCTGATGCTCACCGTGTGCTGGGCCTGCTACATCCGTCCCGCCCGGAAGCGCAACATGATCGGACACATCTAGATGCCCAACGGCGCCGATACCCACTGCCCCTACTGCGCGCTCCAGTGCGCCATGACGCTGACCCCTGCCCCGGACCACGGGGCGGGGGCAGCGCCCGCACCCGCCGCAGCGCCTGCCAAGCCCACCGCGCCCCTTGACGTTTCCGGACGCGACTTTCCCACCAACCGTGGGGGGCTGTGCCGCAAAGGCTGGACATCGGCGTCGTTGTTGAACCACAACGGCAGGGTCACGGAACCGCTGCTGAAAGGGTCCGACGGCGTCCACCAGCCCATCTCCTGGGAGCAGGCCCTGGCGCTGATCGTGGCTGCCGTGAAGGATACGCAGCGGCAGTACGGGAACGACGCCGTAGGAGTCTTCGGCGGGGGCGGCCTCACCAACGAGAAGGCCTACATGCTGGGCAAGTTCGCCCGCCTGGCCCTCCGCACCTCACGGATCGATTACAACGGCCGGTTCTGCATGTCCTCCGCAGCGGCTGCCGGTAACCGCGCGTTCGGCGTAGACCGGGGGCTGCCGTTCCCGGTGGCCGACCTTGATTCCGCGTCCGTCATCCTGATGCTCGGCTCCAACGTCGCCGAAACCATGCCTCCGTTCGTCCAGCACCTCCAGGGCGCACGGGACGCGGGCGGCTTGATTGTGGTGGACCCCCGCCGCTCGGCGACTGCCGCGTTCACGTCCGACGGCGGCGGCCTCCATTTGCAGCCGACGCCCGGTACCGATTTGGCCCTCCTTTTGGGCATCAGCCACGTGGTGGTCCATGAAGGCCTCGTGGATTCGGCCTTCGTGGAGGAGAAGACCTCCGGCTACGCCTCCGTGGTGCGCAGCTTGAACGCTTTCTGGCCGGAGCGCGTCCAAACGATCACCGGAGTTCCGGCCAACCTTATACGCGAGACCGCCCGGCGGCTGGCACAGGGCGCACGTGCCGGAGGCAGCTACATCCTTAGCGGCCGGGGCGTGGAACAGCACGTCGATGGTACTGACACCGCCACGGCCGCCATCAACCTCAGCCTGCTGTTGGGCCTGCCCGGCTCGGCCCGCAGCGGCTACGGCACCCTCACCGGGCAGGGCAACGGCCAGGGCGGCCGGGAACACGGCCAGAAGGCAGACCAGCTTCCCGGCTACCGCAAAATCACCGACCCCGCCGCCCGTGCCCACGTCGCCCGGGTGTGGGGCATCGATGAGTCGCTGATCCCCGGACCCGGCCTGCCCGCCGTCGAACTTCTTAAATCGTTGGGAAAGCCCGACGGCGTCCGGTGCCTTTTTGTGCATGGCGCCAACGTGGTGGTTTCGGCGCCCGACACCAATGCCGTCACTGCCGGGCTGCGTGCCCTCGACTTCCTGGTCGTGTGCGATTTCTTCATGTCGGAGACGGCTTTGGAAGCCGATCTGGTGCTTCCCGTGACCCAGTGGGCGGAAGAAGAAGGCACCCTGACCAACCTCGAGGGGCGGGTCATCCGGCGCCGGCGCGCGCTGACCCCTCCCCCGGGCGTCCGCAGCGAGCTGTGGCTCATGGCCCGGCTGGCTGAATTGCTCCAGGCTCCTTCAACGTTCAGCGACGACCCCGAGACGGTGTTTAGCGAACTCCGCCAGGCCTCTGCCGGCGGGCTGGCCGACTACTCCGGGATCGACTACGCCATGCTGGACCGCGGCGAGGCTGCGTACTGGCCCTACCCCGTGGGCAGCAATGGCACGCCTCGGCTGTTCACCGACCGTTTTGCCCATGCGGATGGCCGGGCCGTGATGGTCCCGGTAACTCCGTCCAAACGGGCCGTTCGCTCGTTTGCGGATGACTCGCTGGCCCTGGCAACCGGCCGCCTCCTGGAGCACTACCAGTCCGGCGCCCAGACCCGCCGCGTTGCGGAGCTGTTGGCGGCCCAACCCCAGGTCCGGCTGCTGATCCATCCTGCGACGGCTGCTTCACGCGGGATCACCGACGGCGACTACGCCACCGTGACCAACGAGCGCGGCGAAGTGCTGTGCCGCGCCGAACTGAGCAACGCCGTGCGGCCCGACACCGTGTTCCTGCCGTTCCACTTCCCCGGCCAGGAGAACGCCAACCGGCTCACGGAGGCCGCGACCGACCCCATCTCCGGCATGCCGGAATTCAAGACCAGCCGGGTATGGGTCCGGCGGGCAGCGTCCACCCCGGTTCCCGCGGTCCTTGCGGATGCGGGACTGCCCTTGCACTCCAAGGAGGCTTCATGAGCGAGCGCATTGTTGTTGTTGGATTCGGCCCCGTGGCCGCGAGGTTGGTGGAGGAACTGGTTCCTGCCGTCCGCTCCGGCCTGGTGCAACTGCTGGTTGTTGGGCAGGAGGCAGAAGCTGCCTACAACCGCGTGATGGTGGCTGAACTGGGCGTGGGACGTACTTCAGTGGAGGCACTGGCAATGGCCGACGCCGCGGAGCTGGAGGCTGCCGGAGTGCAGGTCCGCCTGGGTACCAAGGTCCGCCGGATCGACCGGGCCCGGCAGCACGTCGTGCTCTCGGACGGCTCCGCCGAACACTATGACCGGCTGGTCTTCGCGACAGGATCACGGCCCGTCATCCCCAACCTGACAGGTTTGAACCCGGATCCTGCCGGGCCGGTACTGCCCCCGGGCGTGATCACCCTCCGGGACCTCAATGACGCCGCCGTCCTCCGGGCAGCTGTGGCCGGACGCAAGCGGGTGGTAGTCCTCGGCGGCGGCGTGCTCGGCCTGGAGACGGCCCTCGCTGCCTCGGAAGAAGGGGCGCAGGCCACGGTGGTGCACAACGGCCCCTTCCCCCTGGGCCGCAGCATCGACCGCGGCAGCGGATCGGTCCTGACCAACAGCCTGGGGCCAGCGGCGTCCGCATGGCCGGCAATGCGCGCTCAACCGCAGTGGAAACGTCTGGTCCTGACGGTTCGTTCTCAGCCTTGCTCCTGGACGACGGCTCCGCGATCGACGGCGACCTCCTGGTTTTGTCCTGCGGCGTCCGTCCGCGCATCGGACTGGCCGAGGGCTGCGGCCTTCCGGTCGGCACGGGAATCCTGGTTGACCACCATCTGCGCACGTATCACGAGCCCCACATGTTCGCCATCGGCGACTGCGCGGAAGTGCGCTGCCCTGATGCTTCCTGCGTTGAGTGCCGGACAGCCGGCGGTCCTTCCGGCCTGGTGGGACCGGGGTGGCGCCAGGCGGAGTGGTTGGCCGACTACCTGCTGGTCCTGGCACGCGACGGTCAGGAGGCAGCCGATGCCCTTGAACCGCTCGCCACCGAGAAACCGGGTGTTATTGTCCTGAAGGCCCGTGGCATCAACCTGGCCCTGGCCGGAGACAACCAGGCCGATCCCTGGGATGACGAACTCCTCGAAGCCGGGGCCGTGGCCGGACGCGCCCGTCGGCAAGTGTCGCAATGGGCGGATCCGGAACACGGACGCTACGTCAAGATGACCACTCGCGGCGGAGTGCTGGAAGGGCTCGTCGCCGTCGGAATGCCCCGGACCGCGGCCGAGCTCGTGGTGCTTTTCGAGCGTGCCTCGGAACTCCCGGCGGACCGCTCGCTGCTGCTGCGCCTGGATGGACCTGACCAGCTGGACGGGGCCAACGCCAACAGCAACGACCCCCAACGCACGGTGTGCCGGTGTGCAGGAGTCAGCGCCGCCAGCATCGGGGATTCTGTGGAGGACGGTTGCTCCACCGTGGCCGAGGTTTCCAAGGCCACCCGTGCCGGAACCGGATGCGGCGGCTGCCACGATGACATCAAGGGCCTCATCGAGAAGCACTTCCAGGCGGCGGCTGCCTGAGCCTGGCCCGCCGCCGGCTACATGTGTACGTGCAGGCGCCGGGCGGCTTCCGAGATGGATCCGGTCAGCGACGGGTACACCGTGAAAGTGCTGGCGACGTCGTCGACGTGGAGCTTCTGCGCCACGGCCACGGAGATCGGGAAAATCAGCTCGGAGGCGTTCGGCCCCACCACAACGCCGCCAATGACAGTGCCGGAACCCTTGCGGGCGATGATCTTGACGAAGCCATCCTTGGTGTTGCGCATCTTGGCACGGGCATTGCTCAGCAGGGACAACATCACAACATCGCCCTGGTACTTGCCGGACGCAAGATCCGCCTCGGACACACCCACGGAGGCGATCTCCGGGGACGTGAAGATATTGGAAGCCACCTGGTTGAGCTTGAGGGGCTTCACGCCGTCACCCATGAAGTGGGCAATGGCGATCCTGCCCTGCATCGCGGCGACGGAAGCCAAAGCGAACACGCCCGTGCAGTCGCCGGCAGCGTAGATGTTGGGGGCTGTGGTGCGGGAAACACCGTCAACCTTGATATGCCCGGACTCCGTCACGGCCACGCCGGCTTCTTCCAGCCCGATCCCCGCGGTGTTCGGAATGGAACCAACACAGACCAAGCAGTGGGAGCCTGTCACTTCCGATCCGTCACCCAAGATGACCTTCACGCCGTCGTCCGTCCGCTCAACCGCATTGGCCCGGGAACGGGACAGGACGCGCACGCCGCGACGTTCAAAAACACCTTCAAGGAGCTTGGCGGCATCGGTGTCCTCGCCCGGGAGGACCTGGTCGCGGCTGGAGATCAGCGTGACCTTGGAACCCAGGCCGTTGTACGCAGACGCGAACTCGGCGCCCGTAACACCGGAACCCACCACGATCAGTTCCTCGGGGAGTTCATCCAGGTTGTAGATCTGTGCCCAGTTCAGGATGCGCTCGCCGTCGGGCTTTGCCGTTGGAAGTTCGCGGGGGTGGGCGCCGACGGCCAGGAGGATGGCGTCTGCCTCGATGGTGCGCGTGCCCTCAAGGGTGAGGACCTCAATGGTGTTGTTGTCCAGCAGCTTTCCGGATCCAATGACGATGTCAACGCCCAGGCGCTCAAGGCCTGCACGGATGTCGTTGGACTGGCCCCGCGCAAGGTTCAGGACGCGGTCATTGATGTGCTTGAGGTCTGCATGCGGCTTGGACGCGGAATCGTCAAACTTGACGCCCAGCTCATCGGCTTCGCTGACACGCGTCATCAGGTCTGCGGTGGCGATGAGGGTCTTGGAGGGCACGACGTCGGTCAGCACCGCAGAGCCGCCGAGGCCGGCCCGCTCGATGATGGTGACTTTCGCACCGAGGGAGGCAGCCACCATGGCAGCTTCGTATCCGCCGGGACCACCTCCCAGGATCGCGATTCGGGGGGAACTGAAATCAACTTGGGTGGTCACAATTCCCAATTCTCGCGTATCCATGCCCATGCTGCCAGTCAGCCCAGCCTCACCCTCCATGGCGGCCTCCGATGAGGCCGGACGCGTCCCTACCGGTTTGGCGCGCGCGCAAGGTAGCTTGTACCAGTGAGTAACACTGAGCTGATGAACACAGACCCCTTCGAAGCCGCCAAAGCCGCCGCCGACTACATCGCGTCCGAGACCGGCGTCGAGTCCCACGACGTCGCCCTGGTTTTGGGCTCCGGTTGGGCTGAGGCCGCCAACCTGATCGGCGAGACCACCGCCACGTTGAACGCCTCGGAGGTTCCCGGCTTCCACAAGCCCGCCGTAGTTGGCCATGTGGGCACCATCCGCTCGGTCCTCACCACCGAGGGCAAGCGCGCACTGGTCCTGGGCGCACGGACGCACTTTTACGAGGGCCGGGGCGTCCGGTCCGTCGTCCACGGCGTTCGGACAGCAGCAGCCGCGGGGTGCAAGACACTGGTCCTTACCAATGGTTGCGGCGGACTCAATGAGGACTGGAAGCCCGGCACACCCGTACTGATCAGCGACCACATCAACCTCACCGCCACATCTCCCTTGGAGGGCGCCACCTTCGTGGACCTCACCGACCTCTACTCCGCACGGCTCCGCGACCTGGCCCGTGAAGTGGATCCCTCCCTGCAGGAAGGCGTCTACGCACAGTTCACCGGACCGCACTACGAGACGCCGGCCGAGGTCCAGTACGCCAAGCGCATCGGCGCCGACCTTGTGGGCATGTCCACGGCCTTGGAAGCCATCGCGGGACGGCACGCCGGCATGGAGGTCTTCGGCATCTCACTGGTGACCAACCTCGCCGCGGGCATCAGCCCCGTGCCCCTGAGCCACGCCGAAGTCCTGGAAGCGGGCGAAGCGGCGGGCAAGCGGATATCGACCTTGCTGGCGGGGATCATCGCGAAGCTGTAGCGGACCCCCAATAAATCTGCAGTAGGCACCCAACTGGGTCGCATTACTGCGCGTTTAGAACGTTCAAAACGCGCACTGCTGCGACTCAGTTGGGTGATTGGGGTCAGGAAAGTCCCGGAATAAATCTGCTTTAAGACGCAACATTTGATTCCTCATCTTCATCCGTGGCACGCGCGCGTGTTGGCAATGTAAGCGCTTGCACCACCAGCGCCACCGCCGCCTTCGGGAGGAAGAAACAGGCTTTGCACTCGCGCCTCACACGTGTTTAGCGTGGAGACAGTTCCGGTAAGTCGACGTGCCGGGACAACTCCGGCGGTCACCGAATCCGGCCCGCCGCACCTCGAAACGATGGCGTCCCTCGATGACGCCACCAGCGGATCGACGGACGCCTCGGCTGAGGACTCCCTCATCAAGGGAATCCTTGCCTCCACGAAGTCCAACACTCCGCGAGAAGAGCAAGCATGAACACGCACCCAAGCCCGTTACGGCCGCGCCGCCGTTTGCGAAAGGCAGCCGCCGTCGCAGCGGCGGCAAGCGTTGCTGGCAGCATCCTGCTGGTAACGCCTGCCGCACAGGCCAACCTCCCTGCCGATCCGCCGTCGAGCACCATGCCGGCGCCCACCCCCGGTTTCCCGCTGCCGTCCGTCCACACGCAGCAGGCCTACGATCCGGCAGCCGACTTTACGTCCAAGTGGACCCGCGCCGACGCCAAGCAGATCATGGCGCAGAGCAACCCCAACGTTGCTCCGGGACAGAACTCCATGAGCCCCAACGTCACCATGCCGGAAATCCCCAAGGACTTCCCCGCCATGAACGACGACGTGTGGGTCTGGGACACCTGGTCCCTGACTGACGAGAATGCCAACCAGATCAGCTACAAGGGCTGGGACGTCATCTTCTCGCTGGTCGCCGACCGCCACGCCGGCTATGGTTTCGACCAGCGCCACTGGAACGCCCGGATCGGCTACTTCTTCCGCAAGACCAACGCCGACCCCGCCAAGGACAAGTGGAACTACGGCGGACACCTGTTCCTGGACAACACGTCCATCGGCAACACCGAATGGTCCGGCTCCACGCGCCTGATGCAGGGCAACAAGATCAACGTCTTCTACACGGCCACCACCTTCTACGATGTGGCTGAACGGAACGCCGGCGGCGGCGGAATTGCTCCCGACGCCGTCATCGCCAAGGCGCTGGGGAACATCCACGCCACCAAGGACGGCGTGACGTTCGACGGCTTCCAGCACACGAAGCTGCTTGAGCCGGACGGAAAGCTCTACCAGAACAAAGCCCAGAACCCGGGCTTCGCCTTCCGTGATCCGTACACCTTCGCCGACCCGGCACACCCCGGCAAGACCTTCATGGTGTTCGAAGGCAACACCGGCGGCAACCGCGGCGCGTACAAGTGCAAGCAGGAAGACCTCGGCTACCGCCCGGGCGATCCCCACGCAGAAACCGTGGACCAGGTGAACAGCACCACCGGCGCCTGGTACCAGACCGCGAACGTCGGACTGGCTGTGGCGGACAACAAGGACCTCACCAAGTGGAGCTTCCTGCCGCCGATCCTGTCCGCCAACTGCGTCAACGACCAGACTGAGCGCCCGCAGATCTACATCCAGAACGAGAACGGCAAGAACAAGTACTACCTGTTCACCATCAGCCACCAGTTCACCTACGCAGACGGAATGCGCGGCCCCGATGGCGTCTACGGCTTCGTCGGCGACGGCGTCCGCTCCGACTACCAGCCGGTTAACAACAGCGGCTTGGCTTTGGGTTCCCCCACGGACCTGAACATGCCCGCCAACGCGCCCGAAGGTCCGGACCCGCGCCAGAACGGCCGGCAGTTCCAGGCGTACTCGCACTACGTTCAGCCGGGCGGCCTGGTGCAGTCGTTCATCGACAACGTGGACGGCGTCCGCGGCGGCTCCCTGTCCCCCACCGTGAAGATGAACTTCAAGGCCGGCGTGACGCAGGTGGACCGCAGCTTCGGCAAGAACGGCCTCGGCCCGTTCGGCTACCTGCCCACCAACAAGCGCGTGGGCGGCGAAGGCCTCTACAAGTAACACCGGCCACCGGCCGGCAAGACCGGCCATGAGCCACGGCTGGTGTGCCCGGACCACCACCTCCGGGCACACCAGCCACCCCCCAACCCCAGGATCTTCCCCATGACTTTTCCCAGCCATCACCTGTCCCGCCGCAACCTGCTGGCGGCAAGCGCCGCCGTCGTGGTGTCCTTCGCGGCCGCCTCGTGCACGCCTCCGCGCGGCAATGAAAGCCCGACGCCGGTCCCCGCCTCCCGCGGTCCCAGGCCGTCCGCTTCGGATCCGTGGCGCCCGGCGGTCCACCTGACAGCCGAAAGGAACTGGCTCAACGACCCCAACGGCCTGGTGTACCACGACGGCACCTACCACGCCTTCTACCAGTACAACCCGCGCGGAAACTCGTGGGGCAACATGTCCTGGGGCCACTCCACCAGCAAAGACCTGGTGCATTGGGAACAGCAGCCTGTGGCCTTGGAGGCCAGCGTGGACGAGGAAATCTTCTCCGGCTGCATCGTGGTGGATACCAACAACGCCTCCGGCCTTGGCTCCGCACAGAACCCGCCCCTGGTGGCCCTCTACACCAGCGCCTACGGCAAGAACGGGGCGCTTCCCCAGGGAGCGCAGGCGCAGTCGGCCGCGTACAGCACCGACGGCGGAACCACCTGGCAAAAGCACCGCGGCAACCCCGTGTTGAACCTTGAGCCCACCAACAACAACTTCCGCGATCCCAAAGTCACCTGGTACGAGCCTGGCCGCTACTGGGTCATGACCACCGTGGTGGCCGACGCGCAGGTCGTCAAACTGTTCAAGTCCACCGATCTCCTGCACTGGGACTTCCTGAGCGACTTCTCCGGTGTCGGAGCACAGGGCGGCCTGTGGGAAGTGCCCGAACTCCTTCAGATGAGCGTCGAAGGCTCCACGGCCAAGAAGTGGGTCATGCTGCTCAGCATCAACCCCGGCGGTATTGCCGGAGGATCGGGCATGCAGTACTTTGTGGGCGAATTCGACGGCACACGGTTTACCGCTGAGGACGCCGCCGCACCCGATGCCCCGCTGCAGGAATCGCAATGGCTGGACTACGGCGCCGACTACTACGCTGCGAACTCCATTTCCGGAGCTCCCGGCGGCAAGCCGGTTCTGCTCGGCTGGATGGGCAACTGGGACTACGCCCAGCACGTTCCCACCACACCGTGGCGCGGTGCCATGGCGATTCCGCGCGAGTTGACCTTGGTGCGCGGCGAAAAGCGGTTCGAACTGCGCTCCGGCATCGCGGCCGCAGCACGGGAGGTCTTGGAGCGCGGTGAGGAAAAGAGCAGGAACCTCACCGTGTCCTCCGGAATCGAAGATCTTGGGACGGACTTCGCCGGGCGGACGCAGCTCATGGACCTCGAACTGGACCTCGGCACGGCCAGGGAAGCAGGAATCCTGCTCCGGCACTCCGCTGATGCCAAAGCCGGCCTGCGGATCTCGTATGAGAAGGACTCCGGCACGCTCAAGGTGGACCGCTCGAACGCCGGAACCAGCAACTTCTCCGAGAAGTTCAGTCCCTACCACCAGGTGACCGTCCGCCCTGCTGAGGGCAAGGTGCGCCTGCGGATCCTCCTGGATACGTCGTCTGTGGAGGTATTCGCCCAGGACGGCCAGGCTGTTTTCACTGATGCCTTCTTCCCGGATTGGGACCACGTGGGCGCCTCCGTCTTTAGCACGGAGGGCGAAGCGGCGTTCGCGGTGCGGTCGCGGGCTCTCTAGTTTGTGCTGAGGGGTGAGATCCCGGCATTTACGACCCCCCGTAATGCCGGGATCTCACCCCTCGTTGCCTGTCAGGGCCGGATTGAGGATAGTTTTGTGCTTATGACCTCGAGCGATGCCGCACTTGAACAGCTGATCCGCGACGCCCGCCAGTGGGCTGACGAGGACCCGGATCCTGCCACCTCCGCGACGCTCCGCGACCTGCTCACCCTCGCTTCCGAAGGTGACGCGGTGGCGGCGCAAGAGCTCGGAGACAGCTTCAGCGGCACACTGCAGTTCGGCACGGCCGGCCTCCGTGCAGCGCTCGGGCCAGGACCGAACCGCATGAATCGCGTGGTGGTACGCCGTGCCGCCGCAGGGTTGGCAGCCTTCCTGGTTGACGCGGTTGGTGCTGCTTCGCCGGGAACCCGGCCGCGCGCCGTCGTCGGTTTCGATGCCCGCCACAACTCCGACATCTTCGCCCGGGAGACGGCAGCCATCTTCGCTGCCGCCGGCATCGAGGCGTTCCTCATGCCGGCAGCGCTCCCGACGCCGATCCTCGCCTATGCGGTCCGCGCCCTGGATTGCGACGGCGGCGTGATGGTCACAGCCAGCCACAACCCTCCGCAGGACAACGGTTACAAGGTGTACCTGGGACGGCATGCAGTGCCGGAAAGCGGCCGGGGAGCACAGATCGTCGCGCCGTACGACGCTGAAATCGCGGCGAAAATCGATGCCGTGGGTCCGCTGTCCTCGATTGTTCTGGCCGGGGACGGATGGACGGTGCTACCGGAATCGATCGCTGCGGACTACGAAGACGCCGTCGCCGGGCTGGTGGACAGGGTGCACTTCCCGGCCCGCGACCTCAAGATCGTCCTGACTCCCATGCATGGCGTGGGTGGTGACACTGCCGTTTCGGTCCTGAAGGCAGCAGGCTTCGATGACGTCACGCTCGTGGCAGAGCAGGCCCGCCCCGACCCCGACTTCCCCACTGTCGCGTTCCCCAACCCTGAGGAACCGGGCGCGTTGGACCTGGCGCTGGCTGCCGCCGAAGAGCTGGGCGCGGACATCGTGCTGGCCAACGACCCCGACGCCGACCGTGCCGCGGTTGCCGCGCTGGACCCTGCCACCGAGGCTTGGCGCATGCTGCGCGGCGATGAGGTGGGCGCCCTCCTGGGAGCGCACACGGTGGCCCGGCTTGCCGCCAAGGCCGGCGAGTCCGCAAAGGCCGGCGACGATGGAGCCGAGGGAGTCTTCGCCAACTCGATCGTCTCCTCCAGGCTGCTCTCCCGCATCGCCGCCACCGCCGGCTACGCCCACCAGGAAACACTGACCGGTTTCAAGTGGATCTCGCGTGTTCCGGGCTTGCTTTACGGGTACGAGGAAGCGCTCGGCTACTGCGTCGCGCCGGACCTGGTCCGGGACAAGGACGGAATCTCCGCAGCCGTGTTGATCGCGGAGATGGCCGCCGCTGCCAAGGCTGAAGGCAAGACCGTTTTTGACACCCTCGATGAGCTGTACCTTGTGCACGGACTGCATGCGAGCGACCAGTTGAGCATCCGCGTGGCAGACCTCGGTTTGCTGGATGCCATGATGAACCGCTTGCGGGTCAACCCGCCTGAAGCGTTCGGGGGTTCCGCCGTCGAGGTCTTTACGGACCTTGCCGAAGGCAGCGAAGCCCTGCCGCCCACCGACGGCCTGCTGTACCTGACGCGGGGCCACAGCCGCGTGATCATCCGGCCCAGCGGCACGGAGCCAAAACTGAAGTGTTACCTGGAGGTCATCCAGGCTGTGGAGTCGGCGGCGGAACTTCCTGCTGCCCGCCAGGCAGCGCGGACATCCCTGGATAACGTCCTCAAGGATGTCCGCGAAGCGCTGGGACTCTAGAGTTCAACCTCGATGTAACCGTCAACGACGCGCGTGGCGAAGGTTGCCAGTTTCAGTTCCGGGTTGGTGAAGCACTCGCCGGTTTCGAGGTCGTAGACCTCCTTGTGCAGCGGCGAGGCAATGGTGGGCCGGCTGCCCCGGGAACCGATGATGCCGCGTGCCATGACGTTGGCGAACGTGGCGGGGTCCTGCTGCACGACGGCGTAGACCTCACCGGGCGCCGTACGGAACAGCGCTACCTGGCGGCCGTCGATCAGTGCTGCCTCGCCCCACGCCGGCTCAAGCTCATCCAGCGGGCACACGCGGTGCCATGTGCCGGTGGTGGCCAGGTCCTCTGCACGGTCAAGAATTACGGTCATGTCAACCCCTCTCACAGTGTCCGGGTGCTGGCACTTTCCACCGTCACTCCCCCGGACCGGGCCACGCCTGCGGCCACTCTCCAAAGCTAGGACGCCACTGTTTCAGCCGGAGTCCCGCATTGTGTCCGATGGGTAAAAGAGACCTCACACCCTGCGAAATGCGTTCGTGATGCAGAAGTTAAGATCACGAAACAAAAGGGAAACTGAAGTGAAACTGCCCGTCCCTAGGCTGAATTCACAAGTTGCGGAGATCCGTCTGCGACATTTGCGAAAGGCCCACCAGTGACCGGACACACTTCAAGCACAGAGAACCCGCGCCGCATCGTCGTTGTCGGAGGCGGCCCTGCAGCCCACCGCTTTGCCGATGCCATGTACAACCGCGGTCTCGAAGGCTGGCAGGTTACCGTCCTCACCGAGGAAGCCCACCTCCCCTATGACCGCGTGGCGTTGAGCAAGGCGCTGACCGAGACCGGCGTGGACCTTACCTTGGGCGAGGCGTCCATGTGGGACCACCCGGCCCTGACGCTCAAGACCGGCGAGCGCGCCGTCAAGATCGACGCTGAAGCCAAGAGCGTCCTCACCGCATCGGGCAACAAATACGAATACGACGAACTGGTGGTCGCTTCCGGCTCGGACGCAGCGCGGCTCCCCATCCCCGGCGCTGAGCACACCCACGTTTACCGCACCCTCGAGGACGTCTGGGCCATCAACAAGGCCATCGCGGACCTGGGAGCCAAGCTCGGCCGCAGGGTCAACGCCGTGACGATCGGCGGCGGCCTGTTGGGACTGGAATCCGCTGCCGGCACCGAGCAGCTGGGCGCCAACCCGATCGTCATCAACGGCTCCCCATGGCTCATGAACACCCAGCTGGACGAAGGCGCCGGCCAGGCCCTCGGCAGGTTGATCGAGGCCAAGGGCTTTGAAGTCCACGGCGGCGTGTTCCCGTCCGAGGTACTGACCGACGACGACGGCCAGGTCACCGGGGTGCTGATGGCGGACGGCCGCACCATCCCTGCCGACCTGGTGATCGTGGCAATCGGCGTGAAGCCCCGCGACGACCTTTTCCGCGCAGCCGAAGGCGAGGAGCAGCTCTTCAGCCTGGGCCAGCGCGGCGGCGTGGTCATCAACGACTTCTGCGCCACCGAAGTGGACAACATCTGGGCCATTGGCGAGGTAGCGAACTTCGGCGGCATGTGCCTTGGCCTGGTAGCCCCGGCCAACACCATGGCGGAGATCGTGGCCGACCGGCTGCACGGCGGCGAGGCGACGTTCCCGGGCTTCGACACGGCCACCAAGCTCAAGCTCTCCGGTGTGGATGTGGCCAGCTTCGGTGATGCCTTCGCCAAGACCGAGCATGCTTTGGAAATCGTCTACGCCGACCCCGCCCGGGGTGTCTACCAGAAGATCGTGACCACCGATGATGCCAAGACCCTCCTGGGCGGCATCTTCGTGGGCGACGCCTCCCCGTACATGAGCCTGCGCCCCTTGCTCGGCCGGGAACTGCCCGCCGAGCCCGGCGCCTACTTGAGCGCAGCCGGCGGCGGCGAAGCTCCCGAGACCGAGCTGCCGGATGATGCGATCCTGTGCTCCTGCAACAACGTGGCCGCAGGTTCCATCCGTGACGCCATCAACGGCTGCGGCAGCTGCGAAGGAAACGCCCCCGTCCAGGAACTGGGCGGCTTGAAGGGCTGCACCCGCGCCGGTACCCAGTGCGGTTCCTGCGTGCCGATGCTCAAGAAACTCCTGGAAGGTGAACTGAAGAAGTCCGGCATCGAGGTCTCCAAGGCCTTGTGTGAGCACATCAGCCTTTCCCGCCAGGAACTGTTCGAGACCATCCGTGTCCTGGAGCTGACCTCCTTCGAGGACATCATGGCCAAGTACGGCGCGGGTGAAGGCTGTGATATCTGCAAGCCGACCATCGCCTCCATCCTCGCCAGCCAGCACTCCGCGTACGTGCTCGATGCCGGCCGCGGCACTCTGCAGGACACCAATGACCGGGCCTTGGCCAACATGCAGAAGGACGGCACGTACTCGGTGGTTCCGCGCATCGCAGGCGGCGAGATCACCCCCAAGGGCCTCGGCGTCATCGCCGCTGTTGCCGAGAAGTACGGCCTCTACACGAAAATCACCGGCGGACAGCGCATCGACATGTTCGGTGCACGCCTGGAGCAGCTTCCCGATATCTGGAAGGAACTGGTGGATGCCGGTTTCGAGTCCGGCCAGGCATACGGCAAGAGCCTGCGCACGGTGAAGTCCTGCGTCGGTTCCACCTGGTGCCGCTTCGGCGTCCAGGACTCCGTGCAGATGGCCATCGCGCTGGAACTGCGGTACCGCGGCCTCCGCAGCCCGCACAAGCTGAAAATGGGCGTCTCCGGCTGCGCCCGTGAATGCGCCGAGGCCCGGGGCAAGGACGTTGGCGTGATCGCCACCGCCGACGGCTGGAACCTGTATGTGGGCGGCAACGGCGGTGCCACCCCTGCCCACGCCCAGTTGCTGGCCAAGGACCTGGACGACGACACACTCATCAAGTACATCGACCGCTACCTTATGTACTACATCCGCACTGCGGACCGCCTCCAGCGCACCGCCCGGTGGCAGGAAGAGCTCGACGGCGGGCTGAAGCACGTTGAGGACGTGGTGGTTCACGACTCCCTTGGCATCGCCGCAGAGCTTGAGGCAGCCATGGCCAAGCACATCGACACCTACGAGGACGAATGGGCCGAGACCCTGAAGGATCCGGAGCGCCTCCGCCGTTTCCGTTCCTTCGTCAACGCCCCCAACCAGAAGGACGACTCCATCGCGTTTGTTCCCGAGCGCGGCCAGATCCGTCCGGCAACCCATGAGGAAAAGGGCGCCGTACTCATCGCCTCCACCATCCCGGTCCGCAGCACTGCCGGCGCAGAGAACTAGGGGAATTCCATGCAGCTCACCATCGACCTCACCGGCCGGGACGTCCTGGTCACCGGCTCGGACGTGACCGCCCGCCAGGCAGTACGCCGCTACGAGCAGGCAGGTGCCGCCGTGTACCGGCTCAGCGCTCCGGCCGGCGCGGCTTCCGACGGCCCGCTCCCCGAGCGTCCGTTCCTGGTGGCAGCAGTGGACGACGGCGACGACGGCTGGCTTCCGCTGCTGGAACGCTGCCGCGAGGCCGGAATCCCGGTGGCACATGAACCGGCTGCGGGTCCGGAGGGCCACGTCACCCTGGTCGGCGGCGGACCCGGCGCGCTGGATTTGTTGACCGTGGGCGCCGTCGCCGCCCTGCGCGATGCCGACGTCGTGTTCTACGACCGGCTGGCCCCTTACCAGGAACTGGCCGCTTGGACCTCTGCCGAGTTGGTGGACGTTGGAAAGCAGCCCGGGCATCACAAGGTGACGCAGCGTGACATCGAGAAGCTCATGGTGGAAGCGGCCCTGCTGGGCAGGAACGTGGTCCGGCTCAAGGGCGGTGACCCGTACGTGTTCGGCCGTGGCGGGGAAGAAGTGGCAGCATGCGTTGCCGCGGACGTTCCGGTGCGGGTGATTTCCGGTGTCACCAGCGCCATTTCCGTCCCGGCTGCCGCCGGAATTCCGGTGACCCACAGGGAAGTAAGCCACATGTTCACCGTCGTCTCCGGCCATGCGCCGCTGACCGAGAAGGAGCACCTGCACCTGGCCGGGCTGGGCGGCACCATTGTGGTCCTCATGGGGATCGGCACCCTGCCCCAGCTCGCGGCAGGCCTTCGCCGCGCCGGCATGGAACCGGACATGCCCATGGCCGTTGTGGAGCGCGGGTACCGCCCCGGACAGCGCACTACCATCGCTGATCTGGGTACCATCGAAACGGCAGCTACGGGCTGCAGCAACCCGGCCGTGCTGGTCATCGGCGAGGTAGTCAGGGTTGCCGAGGCCAACCGTAGCCATGCCGATGCGTCCGCTGAACTGAGCCGCCTGGCGGCTTCGCTCCTTGAAGCCTGAAGGTAATTCCATGACTGTTGCACACGCCCTCGACTCCGTGACCCCGTCGGCAGAACCGTCCGAGGCTACGGATTCCGCTGATTTGCCGTTGAATGGTTTTCGCATCGGCGTCACCTCGCACCGCCGCTCACGGGACCTCATCGAAGCCTTGGAACGCCGCGGCGCCAGCGTGCTCCACGCCCCGGCGCTGAAGATAGCCCCCGTCCAGGAAGACCTGGTGCTCATCGAGGATACGCGCACCATCATCGAAGCCCGGCCGGACATCTGCATCGCGACCACCGCGTACGGCATGCGCCGCTGGTGCGAGGCCGCTGACTCGTTCGGCATTGGCGAGCAGCTCCTGGAAACCCTTGCGGCGTGCCGGATGTTCGTCCGGGGACCGAAAGCCCGCGGCGCCGTCCGCGCGGCCGGTCTTGCCGACGTCGGAATCAGCAGTGACGAAACCACGGCAACGCTGGTGGACATGCTCCTGGCCGAGGGGGTCCGCGGCAAGACCGTCGCCGTGCAGCTGCACGGCTACACGGATGTTCGGCAGCTGGAGCGGCTGCGCATGTCCGGCGCCACGGTCCTCACCGTCACCC
This sequence comes from Paenarthrobacter sp. PAE-2, assembly GCF_026013155.1. Lineage (NCBI taxonomy): Bacteria > Bacillati > Actinomycetota > Actinomycetes > Micrococcales > Micrococcaceae > Paenarthrobacter > Paenarthrobacter sp. PAE-2. Next base: position 73,012 of record NZ_JAPDNV010000001.1, read on the forward strand.
CGTACCGGTGGGTCAAGCCCGACGGCGAGGACAAGCTGCCGCGCCTGATCGAGGCCGTGGTGGGCGGGAACCTTGACGTCCTCACCTTCACCAGCGCCCCTGCGGTGGATGCGATGTGGAGCACGGCCCACGAGATGGGCCTGTACCGCCAGCTGATCGAGGCCCTGAAGGGACCGGTAACCGTGGCGGCAGTGGGTCCCGTGACCGCCCAGCCACTCGTCGACGCCGGACTGTCGCCCCTGATCCCGGACCGCTACCGGATGGGTGCCTTGATCCGGTTGGTGACCGAGCATCTGTCCCTGAACCACGTCCGCCGCCTGGAAACGAAGAGTGCCACGATCGAGCTGCGTGGCCGCTGCCTGCGCATCAACGGCGAAGTGGTGGAGCTTGCCCCCGCCCCGCTCTTGCTGCTCCGCGCCCTTCTGGGTGCCGGCGGTGCCGTGCTCTCGCGTGAGGCGTTATCGGACCTCCTGGACCTCCGTGGTTCCGTCCACGCGCTGGACATGACAGTGAGCCGGCTGCGCTCGTCCCTTCCGGACCCCAAGCTCGTTGAAACTGTCGTGAAGCGCGGGTACCGGCTGCGCGCCTAGGTTCCGGGCTCATCCTTCTCCCCCTCTCCGCGTACGCCTGATACACTAATTGATGAATTCATCAATTAGTCAATCAGTGCGTATTGGAGATGAGCCTCGTGGCCTATTCAGATGCCCGGGCACCGCTGTATGAGGTCAAAGCCAACTTGTTCAAGGGCTTGGCGCACCCGGTGCGCATCCGGGTCCTTGAATTGCTGGCCGAAGCCCCCGAGGTATCGGTAACGGACCTGTTGTCCGCCACCGGCCTGGAAGCCTCCCATTTGTCGCAGCACCTCTCGGTCTTGCGGCGGTATCAGCTGGTGGTGTCCGAACGGCGCGCTTTGCAGATGTTCTACTCCCTGGCCTACCCGCAGGTGGCCGAGCTGTTGACGGTGGCCAGATCCTTGCTTGGTGAGATCCTGCGCACCACGCGGGACAACCTCGAATCCTCCGATGCTGCAGAGGCATTTCCGGGCGGCACGCCGTGAACACCCTCCACGGCGGCTTGGCTGCCGCCCGGGCATTATTGCCGGGCCGGGGCGACTATGCCGGGCTGCGTGCGTCCTGGCGTTCTGACCTTGTGGCCGGCCTGACAGTAGGAATCGTGGCATTGCCGTTGGCGTTGGCCTTCGGCGTCAGTTCAGGTGCCGGAGCGGCCAGTGGTTTGATTACGGCAGTGGTTGCCGGCCTGGTAGCGGCAGTGTTTGGCGGTTCGCACGTCCAGGTTTCGGGCCCCACCGGGGCGATGGTTGTTGTCCTCGCCCCGGTGATAGCCGCCCACGGACCGGGCGCCCTCGCCGCCGTTTCAGTGCTGGCCGGATTGATTGTCCTGGCTGCAGGGGCGTTGAAACTGGGCCGCGTGGTGACGTTCCTTCCCTGGCCCGTGATCGAGGGCTTCACGGTGGGCATTGCGGCCATTATCTTCCTCCAGCAAGTGCCTGCTGCCCTGGCAACTGACGGCGGTGACTCCACCAATGCCGTGCTGGCCGCAGTGCACGCCGCAGGTGCCGTGAACTCCGCCGGAGCGGGATGGGTTTCGACCGGCGCGTCCCTGGGGATCGTGGCCGTAGTGGCGGCGGTCATGGTGCTGGCCCCGAAGATCCATCCCCGCCTGCCCGGGTCCTTGGTGGCGATCGTGCTGGCCAGCGTTATTGCCGAAGTCTTTGCGCTTCCGGTGGCCAGGATCGGCGCACTGCCCACCAGCTTGCCGGCCCCGGCGCTTCCCGTGCTGAACATGGAGGTTCTGTCCGCGCTGGTTGGTCCGGCGGCAACCATCGCTGCGCTTGCGGCCATCGAATCCTTGCTCTCGGCGAGGGTTGCGTCCTCGATCTCCGACACCGGCGCCTACGATGCCGACCGGGAATTGTTCGGCCAGGGGCTGGCCTCGATCGCGTCCGGGTTCTTTGGCGGCATGCCTGCCACCGGTGCCATCGCGCGGACCGCCGTGAATATCCGTTCCGGAGGCCGGACCAGGGCGGCAGCCATTACCCACGCCCTGGTGCTGTTGGCCGTCGTCTACCTGGCAACCAGCGTGGTGTCCCGCATCCCCTTGGCAGCGTTGGCCGGGGTCCTGATGGTGACGGCGGCCCGGATGGTCTCGCTGCCGACGCTGCGGGCGGTGATCGGCTCCACACGGGCTGACACGATCGTCTTCTTCGTCACCGCCGTCATCACGGTCTCGTTCGACCTGATCGAGGCTGTGGAAATCGGCATCGTCGTTGCCGCCTTCTTCGCCTTGCGTTCCCTGGTGCGCTCCTCCGGTGTCCACCGGGAAGAAATCCCCGGCCCCATCGTGGACGGCGATGAACACATTGCACTGTTCCGCCTTGACGGTGCCTTGTTTTTCGGCGCCGCCGAACGCGTGCTCGAACGCGTCACCGACATCCGGAACGTCGACGTCGTCATCCTCCGGATGTCCCAGTTGCAGATCCTGGACGCCACCGGGGCCCGCGTCATCACTGACATCATCCAGGCTTTGGAGCGGCGCGGGATCACCGTCCTGATCAAAGGCATCCAGGACAGGCACCTGCATTTGGCCACGAAGGTTGGCGTGATTGAGTCCCTTCGCCACCATAAACACCTGTTCAGCGACCTTCCAGCCGCCGTCGAACACGCACGCAGCCACGTCAGCCGGGCCGCTGCAGCACGAACGGCTCAAGCAGCCACCGAGAGAAAGAAAACCGAACCATGAGTGAATCCCTGCCCCCGTGCCCCGAGTGTTCCAGCGGGTACACCTACCAAATGGGCGAGCTGCTCGTCTGCCCCGAATGCGCCCACGAATGGGAGCCCCACGGCGAAGACCCCGACGCCGGCGCCGCGGAGAGGCCGATCAAGGACGCGGTTGGAAACGTTCTCAACGACGGCGACACTGTGACCATCATCAAGGACCTGAAGGTCAAGGGCAGCCCGACCTCCATCAAAGTGGGCACCAAGGTGCGCAACATCCGCTTGGTGGATGGCGTGGGCGATCACGACATCGACTGCAAGGTGGACGGCTTCGGTCCGATGCAGCTGAAGTCGAGCGTCGTGAAGAAGGCCTGACCGGCTACTTCTTGTGCACCAGGTAGATGGCGCCCGTGGTGACATCTTCCTCGAGTGCTTCAAGCGTGCGGCCGCGGGTTTCCGGAACCTGCGTGAAGATGAAGATGAGGGCCGCGATGCCCACCACGCCGAACAGGAAGAACGTTCCCGTGATGCCTACTCCGGCCACGAGTGTGGGGAAGAACAGGCCCAAGAGTGCGTTGGCGATCCAGAGGCAGAACACCGAAAGTCCGATCGCAAAGCCGCGGACATGCAGCGGGAAGATCTCGGACAGCATCACCCACACCGCGATGTTGAGGAAGGTCTGCATGGAACCCACGAACGCCACCACCAGGAAGAGGATCACGAACGGCCGCGCCTCGTTGCCGACCGGCAGGAGGATCGACGCTATGCCGATCAGGAAGTGGCAGATGGTGGTGAGCGTGAAACCAAGCAACAGCGTGGTGCGGCGGTTGATGCGCTGCATCAACGTCAGGGCGATGACACCACCGACGACGGCGATCACGCCGGGCGCGATGTTGGCGATCAGTGCGGCGCTGGAGTCAAAGCCGGCTTCCACGAGCACGGACTGTCCGTAGTACATGATCGAGTTGATACCGGTCAGCTGCTGTGCGACGCCCAGGCCGATGCCCACCAGGATGATGCGCAGGATCCACTTGTCCTTCAATGCCGCCCATGAAGTAGCCTTCGAAGCCTTCTCTTCATCGGCCAGGTGCTTGACGTCGGCCATCTCGGCCTCGGCGCGGTCTTCGGAGCGGATGGTCTTCAGGACAGCAAGCGCCTCGGCGGACCGGCCCTTCGAGATGAGCCAGCGGGGTGATTCGGGCATCCGCAGCATGCCGAAGAACAAGGCAATGGCCGGCAAGGCGGCAACGGCGAGCATAATGCGCCACACCCCGCCGAATTCGCCCCAGATGTTGCCGATGATGGCGTTGACCACGAACGCGGCGAGCTGGCCGATGACGATCATGAGCTCATTGCGGCCGGCCAGGGACCCGCGGATCTCGTACGGTGCCAGCTCGGCGAGGAACACGGGAACAACGGTGGACGCGCCGCCAACGGCGAGGCCAAGGATGATGCGGCCCAGGACCATGACTTCGAAGCCCGGAGCAAAGACGCACGCCAGCGTTCCGAGGAAGAAAAGGGTGGCCAGCAGGATGATGGTCTTCCTGCGGCCCCAGCCGTCGGAAAGCCTTCCGCCCGCCACCGCTCCTGCGGCCGCGCCGAAGAGCAGCGAGCTGGTGACGATTCCTTCCGTCAACGGCGTCAGGGAAAGGTCCACCGTCATTGGCCGGAGGGCTCCGTTGATGACGCCGGTGTCGTAACCAAACAGAAGGCCGCCGAACGTGGCGACCAGGGCTACCAGGCCCAACCGCTTACGGTGTGGGCCGTTCGTCAGCGGAGGCAACACCGCATTATGCGCACTCTCCCGCTGCGTTTGCGTAGCAGACATCAGGACTCCTTTGTCATTGTGTTGCGGGTCATACCCACCCGCTCTGAAACAAGACTAACGCGCGAAAGGCTTAAATGTAAGGTCAAACTAACAAATGACTTTAATTGTTCGGTTTTGTGTCCATGGCAGGATGAAGCCATGGCTTCCGACCGTCCTCCACGTCCGGCCACGCAAAGCGATGTCGCACGCGAGGTTGGAGTATCCCGCACGCTCGTTTCATTTGCCTTCCGCGGCGCGCCCGGGGTGAGCGATGAAACCAAGCAGGCCATTTTCGCCGCCGCCAAACGTCTGGGGTACCGGCCCAACGCAGTAGCCGCCGACCTTGCGCGCAAACACCGCTCCGCCGTCGGGCTTTACCTCCTGGACATCCGCAATGAAATCTACGCCGATATCCTCAGCGGCGTCCGCACAGCGCTCTCCCAGGAGCCCAATAGGCTGATCCTCAGCGTCTCGCGCTCCGTAGACGGCGAGGACCGCGGTGCCGTGGAGTCGTTGATCGAAGCCCGGGTGGGAATCATCATCGCCGCCACACTGCTGGATCCGGACGAAGCCGTCCATGAGATGGCCGCCTCGGTGCCGCTGGTCAGCGTCACGCGACCGGTGGCCGGCGTGGACAGCGTCTACTCCGATGACTCTTTCGGGGCACGCGCCGCGGTGGAGCATCTGTTGACGCTGGGACACACACGGATAGCCCACCTGGCGGGCCCTGCCCATGACGGGCACGTGGTTCGTCGCCGATCCTATGAGCAGGCAATGCGCCGGGCCGGCCTCGCGCCGCAAACATTGTGCGCGGACGATTTCACGCAGGAATCCGGGCACCGGGCCGCAGCACGCCTTTTGGGGCAGGCCGACCGGCCCACCGCGATTTTCTGCCACAACGACCAGCTGGCACTCGGTACCCGGGAAGCTGCCTACGCCATGGGCCTGTCGATCCCCCGGGATTTGTCCCTCATCGGCTATGACAATTCACGGACCGCGGGGCTGCACGGCATCGACCTGACCTCCGTGGACCTCCACGCCGCCCGGCTCGGGGAAGCCGCAGGCCAGGTTGCCCTGGAACGCCTCCGCAACCCCGAGGCACCGGCTGCCGACCGCCGTTTCACTCCCCGCCTGGTGGCGCGGAGCTCGACGGCGCGTCCCGCGTGAGTTTCCGGCCACCTCGCCGACTCCGGTGACTTCGCCGACTTCGCCGGAACAGTGCCCGGTCGCAGGGAAGCCTACGGCGAACGGGCAGCGTTCCCGCGAATCCGACGGCGGATCAGGAGACGTTGAACCCGCCGTTGCTGTGCAGCACCTGCCCGTTGATCCACGAGCCCGCATCAGAGAAAAAGAACCGCACCAACGCCGCAGTGTCCGCGGGCGTGCCGAGGCGCCCGGCCGGGGTGGCCGCCGTCGTCCAGGAGCGGACAGACTCGTCCATCCAGCCGGTATCGATCGGGCCGGGGTTAATGACGTTGGCCCGGACGCCGAGCCCGGAAAGCTCGACGGCGGCTGCCGTCACGATCCGGTCCAGCGCGCCTTTGCTCGCCCCGTACGGCAGGTTGTTGACGGTGTGGTCGCTGGTGAGCGCCACGATCCTGCCTCCTACTTCGCCCGGAGGGACGGCGGGCAGTTGCTCCGCGAGCGCCTTGATAAGGAGCCATGTGGCACGCGCGTTCACGGCGAAGTGGCGGTCCCAGCTCTCGACGGACGTCGTGAGGATGCTGCTGTCCACGGACTCGCAATGGGACATCACAAGGCCGGTCACCTGTCCAAGCGACCGCCCTGCCGCGATCAGTTCGGCGGGGAACCCGGGATCGCTGAGATCGCCGGGAACAAGTACGACGCCGGCGCCACGTTCGCGGCATTCGGCAGCAATGGCGTCGGCATCGTCCGGGGACGCTTCGAGGCCGAGCCGGTCGTCGTAAGGCTTCCAATGGTTAATGACCAGGTTCCAGCCGTCCATGGCAAGCCCTGTGGCCAGGGCAGCTCCGATGGAACGCCGTCTTCCGACGCCGGTGATGACGGCGACCTTTGCAGGATTGTCGAGGCTCATGATCCGACCCTACGTGCCTTGCGGGCCCTGTTCCGCCAACGGGACCGGTGCACAGGCAGAAAAAACCGGGTTACTCCACAGCATGGACAGATACCCGGACCGGTGGGAACATAAGGGCCATAATCCGCGGAGGCATCACCCGGGGCACGTTCGGGTAACTCCAGGTCAGCTCTCGTTTGAGGGGAACGGCCATGGTTCGGCTGGGGAACACGAACACTGGGAACCCGGGTCCACAGCCCGCCGTCGATCCACCACGGCGGGGTGCCCCACCGGAAAAGGTGGACGCAGTAGTGGTCGGGTCCGGTTTCGGCGGTTCCGTGGCAGCCCTTCGCTTGGCCGAGGCCGGACAATCCGTGGTGCTCATGGAACGCGGCAAGCCCTACCCGCCGGGCAGCTTCGCGCGCTCGCCGTCGGAAATGGGCCGGAACTTCTGGGACCCGGACCGCGGCCTCTACGGCCTGTTCGACGCATGGACCTTCCGAGGCACGGAGGGGCTGGTATCCAGCGGGCTGGGCGGCGGTTCCCTGATTTACGCCAACGTGCTGCTGCGCAAGGACGAGAAGTGGTTCGTCAACGAATCCCCTATTCCGGGCGGCGGCTACGAAAACTGGCCGTTCACGCGGGCGGACCTTGATCCTTACTACAAGCTCGCCGAGGACATGCTCCGCCCCGTGCCCTACCCCTACAACGACACCCTCAAGACCCTCGCCATGGAAAAGACGGCGGCCAACCTCGGGTTGTCCATCAGCAGGCCTCCCATCGCCGTCACCTTCGCCACCGGACCCAACGAGGAACCCCGGACCAACCGGCCGCTTCGCCTCCCGGAGTACGGAAGCATCCACGGCCCGGACACGGTCCGGACCACGTGCACCCTCAGCGGCGAGTGCGACATCGGCTGCAACTCCGGCGCCAAGAACACGTTGGACCACAATTACCTGTCGGCCGCGGCCGCGAAGGGCGCCGACGTCCGGACGTTCCACGACGTTCGGGGCATCAGGCCCTTGAACGGCGGAGGCTATGAAGTCCGCTATGTCATCCACCACCCGGACAATAAGGGCGGGCTGCTGGACGAACACATCATCCACTGCCGCCGGCTCCTGCTTGGTGCCGGCACGTTCGGCAGCAACTTCCTGCTCCTCCGCAACCGGGGTTCGCTGCCGGCCCTCAGCGACGCCCTGGGCACCCGGTTCAGCGGCAACGGCGACCTCCTGACGTTCGTCATGGGCGCGAAGACGCCCGGGGAAAACGGCATGCCTCCGGGCGTCCGCACCCTCACCGGCAGCCGGGGTCCGGTCATCACCACTGCGATCCGGGTGCCGGACAGCAATGACGACGACGGCGACGGCCGCGGTTACTACGTGGAAGACGCCGGGTATCCGGCATTCATCAACTGGCTCATGGAAACCGCGCAGCTTCGCACCACCGTCAAGCGCACGGCGAAAGTTGCCGCGCGTTTGCTCACGGACCGGCTCTTTGACGCAGGGCGGTCCAACGTGTCGGCCGACCTTGCCGCTGCCCTCGGCGATGGAAGGTTGTCCTCGAGCTCGGTCCCGCTGCTGGGCATGGGCCGGGACGTTCCCGACGGCGTGCTGACGCTCCGGGACGGACGGCTCGCCGTTTCCTGGACCATGTCCACCTCGAAGGAATACTTCGGGCGGGTGCGGGCCACCATGTCGGCCATTGCCGGGGACCTGGACGGGGACTTCGTGGACAACCCGCTCTGGTGGGCCAAACGGGTCATCACCGTTCATCCCATCGGCGGGGCCCCCGCGGGCAGGCACCCCGGAGAGGGCGTGTGCGATTCGTACGGGGAGGTCTTCGGCTACCCTGGCCTGTTCGTCGTTGACGGCGCCGCGATGCCCGGTCCCGTGGGCGCCAACCCGTCTCTGACCATTGCCGCCTTCGCCGAGAGGGCGTGTGCCCGGATTGTGAACGCCCCGGCCCATCGCGGGATCGTGCCATCTGATGCTGCCGGCGGCCCGGTGGATGCTGATGCGCTGGCTCCACGCGCCCTGGCGCCGGACGCTACCAAGGGCAAGGGCGCGCGCCGGGAGCAACCCGCGGGCGCCCCCGCTTCGCAGACGCGTAGCCGTGGGCTGACGCCGGACGCAGCAAGTGCCCCGCCTTCGACGTCCGTGAGTTTCACCGAGCAGATGCACGGCTGGTTCAGCCCCGGCGTAACAGACCCGGAGAAAGGCCGGAGCCTGGGCCGGGACCGCAACCGGAAGATCATGTTCGAACTAACCATTACCGCCGAGGACATTGACGCCTTCGTGGCCGATCCACAGCATCCGGCAAAAGCGGAGGGATACGTGCTGGCCGATTACTTCGGCGGCCGGATGCCGGTGGAAAAGGGCTGGTTCAACCTGTTCGTCGAGGATGGTTCCACCGATGGGCGTCCGGCGCGCCGCATGCTGTACCGGCTGTGGCTGCGGGATCCCGGCGGCACTCCATTTACCTTTACGGGCTACAAGCAGATCCACAACGAGGCCGGCTTCGATCTCTGGCCGGACACCACCATCCTCTATGCCACGATCCTCCGTGGCCACGTACCACCAAGGGACGGCACACAGGAGGCACCGGAACCCTGCGGTGCGGGCATCCTGTATATCCGCCCCCTGGACTTCGCCAAACAGCTCACCACGTTCCGGGCGGAAGGCCCCGCACCGGCCGCGGGCCTGGCAGCGTTCATGAAGCTCTTCGGGGGCGAGCTCTGGCGGGTGTACGGCCACGGGATCAGGCGGGTGCCCTTCCCTTTCCGGGGCCAAGCCGGCCCCTCGAAGCGGCCAGGACGATGACCCCGCGATGAAAAGCCGGGAGCTCGGGAAGCACCGGGCGCTGCTGGGATTTACCCCGCAGCCGGCTGTCCGCTGGCTCTCCCCCATGTCCCTGGCGCGGACGGCATTGAAGGTCATGGCCGCCACCGTGTTCGCGGACTTCGGCGACAAACGCGAGCTCGAAGGCAGCTTCCCCGACGATCCGCTGCGCTTGGACAAACTTCCCGTACCGGGGCAACCGGCCCAGCCGCCCGTCACGAGCCGGGCTTTGCCGACCCTCGGGACGGGCGCCGGCGCCCCCACTGAGGGCCCGAGTTCCACGCCCGGTGGGCTCTGGCTCGACTTCACTGCCGACCTCGGCGACGGCTTCGACGCCACCTACACTGTGGCCTCTCTCCTGGCACAGGAATCGCTCAAGGTGGACGGCCACGAGCTTCCCCGCGGCCGGGTGCTGGTGCTGGGCGGCGACGAGGTGTACCCCGTGGCATCCCCGTCGGCCTATGAGAACCGCATGGTGGGGCCGTACCGCACCGCGTTCCCGGCCTCGCGGTCCCCGGAGGGCACCCCGCACGGCGGCAACCCTGCCCCGGGGCAAACCGCGCAGATTCCTGTGATGCTCGCGCTCCCCGGCAACCACGACTGGTACGACGGCCTGACCTCGTTCATCCGGACGTTCACCCGGCAACGGAACATCGGCGCGTGGCGGACAATCCAAAGCCGAAGCTATTTCGCCGTCCGGCTGACAGGCGAGGGGCCCGGACCCGGCCGTAAAGGCACCCCCGGCTGGTGGCTGCTGGGCTTGGACAGCCAGCTGGGCCAGTACATCGATGAGCCCCAGCTGGACTACTTCTACCGCAATGTCACCCTCCAACTGCAGCCCGGGGATGCGATCATTCTGTGCGTTGCCGCCCCCGCCTGGGTGGACGCCGACGCTGCCCGCACCGGGGAAAAGCCCAACGAGTTCCGCCAGGCCGACTTCTTCGAACAGGACTACCTGCGGCGACGGTTCAACCCGGAGACCGGCCTGTTCGAACCCACCGGGGCCAGTGTCCGCTTGTGGCTCACGGGGGACCTCCACCACTACTCCCGCTACGAAGAAACCACCCCCGAGCCAAGCACCCCCAACACCCTTGCCGCCAGGACCCAGATGATCACGTGCGGCCTCGGCGGAGCCTACCTTTCGGACGCCCACTGGCTCCCGAAGGAGCTCCTCCTCCCCGCACCGGCAGCGGCAGGAGAAACCTCCGGCGCCCGCCCTCGCACGGACAGTCGCACGGACACTGGCACAGACTCTGACACAGGCACGGACGCTGGACTTGCCGGACGCCGCTTCACCCGCGCCCCCACCATCTACCCCGACCAATCCGAGTCCCACCTCCTGGGCCCGCGGCTGGCCAACCCGTTCTCGCCGTCGTGGCTTCCCGTGCGCAACCCCGGCTTCGGCGTTTCCATGGGAGCCGTGCACGTCGTGGCCGCACTCACCGTCTGGACCGTGTTCAGCGCGTTCCAAGGCGAGTCCTTCGTGGACGCCCTGCGCGGGGCAACCACCGGAAACCTGCCCCTGACCATCACCGTGCTGGTCCTCGCCATGCCGGTCCTCCTGCTCGTGGTCTCCCTGCTGGCACGGGGACTGGGAATTGCCACAGCCGGCATCGTCGTTTTTGCCCGCGGCACGCTGTACCAACTGTCCGCGCTCGCGGTGAGTGCCGCCGTCGTGATCCTCATCCCGTGGCCGCGCCACTGGCCGGACATCCTGGTGGTGCTCGTGGCGCTGGCCCTGGTGCACGGCGGCGGGTGGGTGCTGGGGAGTGAGGCGTTCGCGCTGTTCATCCTGGCCACGCCCAGCGGCGAAGTGGACTCGTGGAAGATGTCCGGGCAGTCGATCGAGGACCACAAGGGCTTCCTCCGCATTCATCTGGGCACCGACGGCAACCTCATCGTCTACCCGCTGGTGGTGGACACCATCTGCCGCGACTGGCGGCTGGCAGACAACGACGACGGCGCGCGGCTGGTTCCGGAGTCCGGTTTGCCGGCCGTGCGGCTTCTTGAAGAACCGATCACCATCGCACGGAAGGGAACCATGCCATGACCATCACCCGCGCCGCGCACCGGACCGAGGTGATCCCGTTCCGTGCCCGGGACAACACTCCCCTGAGCCTGGTCCACGTCACGTCACCGGCCGAACCCACCAAGGGTCCTGTGCTGCTGGTCCATGGGTCCGGCGTCAGGGCGGAACTATTCAGGCCGCCCATCCGCACCACCATCGTGGACGTGCTCCTGGAGGACGGCTGGGATGTTTGGATGCTGAACTGGCGGGCCTCGATCGACCTCGAGCCTTTGTCCTGGACGCTTGCGGACGCCGCGGTGTACGACCACCCGGCCGCCGTCGAGTACGTGCTCCGGGAGACCGGGGCCGACACCATGAAGGCAGTGATCCACTGCCAGGGCTCCACGTCCTTCACGATGTCCGCGGTTGCCGGCCTGCTGCCGCAAGTGGACACAATCGTCTCCAACGCGGTCTCGCTGCACCCTGTGGTCCCCGCCTTCTCGCGCTTGAAGATCGACTACCTCACGCCCGTGGTGAAACTCTTCACCCCGTACCTTTCACCGGCATGGGGCTACAAGTCGCAGGGCTACTTCACCCGGGCCATCCGCGGCCTGGTCAAGGCCACGCACCACGAGTGCGACAACACCGTGTGCAAGATGGTCAGCTTCACCTACGGCAGCGGACGCCCGGCCCTGTGGGCCCATGAAAACCTCGACGACGCAACGCACCAGTGGATCAGCGGCGAGTTCGCAGAAGTACCGGTGACGTTCTTCGAGGAGATGGGCCGCAGCATCAAAGCCGGGCACATGGTCGCGGCAGGCAACCACCCGGAACTGCCGAAGGACTACGTGGCCGAGGCCCCGCAGACGGATGCACGGTTCGCGTTCATCGCCGGACTGGACAACCTGTGTTTCCTGCCCGAGAGCCAGCAGCGCAGCTACGAGTTCTTCCGCAAGCACCGCCCGGGCAAGGACTCCCTGCACCTCATCCCCGGCTACGGGCACTTGGACGTCTTCTTCGGCGAACACGCCTGGCAGGACACTTTCCCCATCATCATCGACGAGCTGAACGGACACCAGGAGCTCAAGCCATGAAAACCCTCACCGAGCTGATCACCCCACTGCTCAAGGTCATGCCCTCCCCCGTACCGCGCCGCCAGGAGCGGTTGCGGGGCCAACACGCCCTGGCGGACGGCATCAAGTACGTCATGCCCGTCAACTCCGACGATTCACCGGTCCTCATGGCGGCTTTCCCCATCAACAAGAAGGCTGCAGCCGCCATCCTTCCCGGACCTGAGCTGCGGCCATTCAGCCTGGGCGGCAAGGGCTTGCTGGTGGTCACGGTGGTCAATTACCGGTCCACGGACATCGGCAAGTACATCGAGTATTCGCTGGCCATCGCCATTACCCACGGCCTGGGACCTGCGCCACCGCTGCTTCCCTTGCTCTTCCAGAAGACGTTCAAGCTTGGCCAGTTCGTGGTGGACCTCCCCGTCAGCACAGAAATCTCCGTCAAGGGCGGCAAGGGCATCTGGGGCATGCCCAAACACCAGGCGAACCTTGACTTCGTGGTGACCGATTCCACGGTTTCCGCCCAGTACGACAAGGACGGCAAGCTCGGTTGCTACATTGAAATCGACCGCCCGGATCCGCTGGGCATCCCGCTGAAACTCGCAGCGTCCAACTACTGCGCGTTCCGGAACATGCTCTGGAAATCGGACATCTACTTTGAAGCCACGGGAGACATTGCTTTCGGGGCACAGGCCAAGGCGCGCCTCATCCTTGGCGACGCGCCCGGCGTCGCACCTTTGAAGAACCTGGAGCCGGAGGCGAAACCGATCTTCACCGCGTGGCTGCCCACGGCCCACGGCGTATTGGACGACCACTATGAGGCCTGGTTCCTGACGGCGCCCACCGAGGCCGGCGCTGCGGGCCTGCGGGGCGGAGAGATGCTGGACAGCGTGGTGAACCTCGGCCAGGGCCAGGAGTGGCTGGCGCCGCCCGACCGCAGCCGGGTGCCGGGCGCCGCGGCCAACACCCCGGGCGGTACCCCATGAACTGGCTGCTGCTCATCAACGCGCTGTACTTCCTGTTCGGCGCCACCATGTACGTGGGCACCATGTGGGTCCTCAAGTTCTTCCTTTACCCCACGTGGCGTTCACTCGCGCGGGACAACGTGGACATGCACTTCGGGATTCCCACCCGTGCCGCCACCAAGTTCTTCACCGTGGTTGTGCCCGTCATGTTCATTTCCGGCGGCATCCTCGTCTGGTCCGAGTGGGGCACTATCCGGGTTGTTCCGGCCATCATCTGCCTGCTTGGCATCATTGTGTTGACCTGGGTGGGACAGGGCATCATCATTCCCATCAACGTCCGGATCCGCGGCGGCGACTTCAAGGACGACGCCGAACTGCGCTCCCTCCTCAAGCGGTGGATGATGCTCAATGACATCCGTTTCTACGTCTCCACGCTGACGTGGGCTGCCATGGTGTGGCTCCTCGTTGACCGGGGCCGGCTGCTGGAGTCGTTCGGGTGAGCGCCCACGCTGAGTCCCGCAAACCACACCCGCCGGGGACCGTGGCCTGGGCAACGGCCGATCCCCTCCGGGCCGTCCTGGCCCTCATCGCGATCATCACGGTGCTGACGGGCGTGGTGGAAGTGCCCTTCGGAGGCCCCCTGCTCCAGTTGCTCGGCGCGGACTCGACCCCGGAAACCCGGCAGCTCTTTGGCACGGTGGGCATGTTCATGGTGGTGGTGGGCGGGCTCCTCCTTCACACCCTGCTCAACACAGTGCCCTCTCCCGAGGTGGTCCTGTGGTCCGGCGTGCAGAAGACCGGGGCCTTCGGAGCCGTAGGGATCGGGTTCCTCAACGGCGTCTTCTCGCCCCTGGCCCTGCTGGTTGCCTTCTTCGACCTCGCGACGGCGGTGCTCCTCTTCATCTACTGGCGGCGGCTCGGTGCCGCGGCCCCGGCGGGACTCACGCCATGAAGCGGTCCTTGGTATTGGCGGGCGGCGGGATGCGCGTTGCATGGCAGGCCGGAGTGGTCAGGGCACTGGCAGAGGAAGGGATCGATTTCCATCACGTGGATGGAACGTCCGGGGGAATCCTCACTGCCGGGATGCTGCTCTCCGGCGTATCCCCGGAGGACATGTGCCGGCGGTGGCTGGACGTTGACGTCAAGGACTTCGGCTCCGCACTGCCCTTGGGCGACTACCTTAAGGGTCCGTGGTCGCTGCCCGCCATCGGCGACGCAGACGGCATCCTCAACAAAGTGTTCCCTGCCCTGGGCGTCGACGCCGACGCCGTGCGCCGGCACGCAACTGCGCCGGACGCCGTCGAAGGTTCCTTCAACGTTGTTGAATTCACCGAAAAGCGATGCCACGCAATCGATGCCAAGGACATCGACGCCGAACTGATGGCCGCGGGCATGTCCCTGCCGATCTTCCTCACTCCCCTCCGCCGCGACGGCAGGATCTGGACCGACGCCGTCTGGGTCCGGGACGCAAACGTCGCCGAGGCACTGCGGCGGGGCGCCGATGAAGTGTGGCTCATCTGGTGCATCGGCAACTCCCCGTATTGGGGTGACGGTCCGCTGGAACAGTACGTCCACATGATCGAGATGAGTGCCATGGGCGCGCTGCTGGCGGACCTCGAGGCGGCCGCGGCGACGGGCCGGCACTTCGTGCTGCACGTCATCAAACCCGAACACCCGCTTCCCCTGGATCCCGAGTTCTACCTGAACCGGGTGGACGCCGGGACGTTGATCGGCATGGGGTACCGCGACGCCCGAAGCTACCTCGATTCCCTGCAACCGGAGGGCGTGGCCAAGGACGCCGGCTGTACTGCCATGACGGATCCGCCCCCCGGAGTCCGCTTCAACGACACCCTGCGGGGAGACATGGGCGGCAGCCCGCTGACGTTCCGGGCCACCGTGGTACTCCCTACAGCTGCCGTCGAAGGGCCGCCCCGGTTCACCGGCTACGTCGACCATGCGGGGGTTGGCGGCCGTGCGTTCGTGGCAGACGGGCGGGTGGAGTCCGACGGCGACCGAGTCACCTACCGCGGAAAGGTCCGTCTGGGCGGTTCCTGGAAGGAACTGAGCGTGACCCGGACCCTGCACGACGACCCCGGGCCGGACGCCTGGATGGACTCGCGCCGCGCAGAACTGGCCCTCGGGGATGCGCGCACCGAAGTGCGGATGACGTTGGCGGACGCGGCAGGGCTCCTGGCCTCCGTTGAACCGGTAGGCGCCCACGGCTTTATTGACCGGGCCGGGGCAGCCGCGGGATTCGCCGCAAACGGACTCCGGGAACTGCTCCACCGCTACTGACCTGCAGCTTTGGCCACATCACCCAGCAAGCGAGAGTGTGATCCAGCTTATTACCGGCGGGTAAACGCCGCGCTACAAACGCGCCTCCAATGGCAACAGCGGGGAAACACCCCCGAAAAACCCGGCTCCTAGGCTGATGGACACAAGCACCAGGCAGGTCACAGCGAAAGGGCCCACCATGTCCTCCTCTTCCCAGCACATCGTCATCGCAGGCGCAGGTCCGGCCGCCCAGGCTTTGGTTCGGCGGCTGGCGGGCAAAGGACCCCGGCCGCAGGGCCAGCGCCTCTTCGACGGCACCATCACGGTCCTGAGCAACCGTGATGAATGCCCGCAGGAACTCCTTGACCTGGCCGGACTGCCCCGCGTGTCCGTCCGCTTCGGCCAGGCGGCAAGCTACATCGATGCTGAAGCCAAGGCAGTCACCACCGTGGACGGCATGGAGTTCGCCTACGACCAACTGGTCATCGCCACCGGCTCAGCTCCCTTGCTGCCGCCGGTCACGGGCGCCTACTGCGGCCTGAGCTACTCCACCATCGACGACGCCGGGCCCATCGGGGAAGCCATCAAGGACGCCACGCGCGTGGTCGGTCACCGGCCGTTGGGGATATTGGTAGGCACCGGACCCGCTGCCGGACAAGCCGAGGCGGTCCTCCGGGCCCGCGGAGTCCGTCCCGTCCGCACCACGCTGCGCCCGGCCGCCGTCGTACCTTCCCTGGCCGGTTCCCCGCTGCCGGCCGCCGGCATCCTCTTCGAGGACGGCAGCAGCATGAACGGCGACCTCGTGGTCCTTGCCGAAGACCGGATCGCCCGCACCGAACTCGCCCTGACGGCGGGCCTGCGGATAGCCTCCGACGGCGGCATCGCAGTCGGGCGCGACCTCGCCACCTCGGTGCCCGGCATTTGGGCGATCGGCGACGCAGCTTCCTGCGACGGCCTGCGGCTGGGGCTGCTCCTCTCCGCCGAATCCTCCGCACTGCTGTGTGCCGCGGGGATTCTTTCAGGTGCCCCGGCGGCCGCTTTCGGGAACGCGGAGGACGCCCGGAAAGCGGCGTGAACAACCACCTGATCGGGCCGTGCAACCTCCGATCGGGCCACGGCACTTATGGCAAGATGGTCCTTTGACGGGCAGTGACAACCCTGCGGCCACCGGGCCGGCCACGCCCGGCACGGAAGGATCCCATGAGCACTGAAGCCGGCATTGCCTCCTACATCGACCACACCCTGCTGAAGCCCGAGGCCAGCGAGGCGGACGTCCTGAAGGTGTGCGCTGAGGCCGTCGAGTACAAATTCAAGTCCGTCTGCGTCAACCCGGTCTGGGTCAAGACCGTCAAGAACGCCCTCAAGGGTTCGGGAGTGCTGACATGCTCCGTGGTGGGCTTCCCGCTCGGTGCCACGCCCAGCGACGTCAAAGCGTTCGAAGCCCGCGGCGCGGTGCTGGACGGAGCGGACGAGGTGGACATGGTGATCAACATTGCCGCCGCGCGTGCCAATGACAAAGGCGCCCTGGTGGAAGACATCGCCAAGGTTGCCGAGAACGTCCACGGAGGCGAAGCCATCCTGAAGGTCATTATTGAAACCTCTTTGCTGAGCGACGAGCAGAAGGTCATTGCCTGCGAGGCTGCCGTGGAGGCGGGCGCCGACTTCGTCAAGACGTCCACCGGTTTCAACGGCGGAGGCGCCACCGCAGAGGACGTTGCCCTGATGCGCAAGGCCGTAGGCCCGGATCTCGGCGTCAAGGCCTCGGGCGGAGTGCGCTCCCTGGCCGACGCACAGGCTATGATAGCTGCTGGTGCAACACGTATCGGAGCGAGCTCCGGGATTGCCATCGTCAAGGGTGAACAGGGTTCATCCGACTACTAAGGCTTCCGGAAGCCGCCACGGAATTTGAGCCCTGCGGGGCCGAGGAGGAATGAATGTCCAAGAACACTGCCCCGATTGAAAAAGAGAACAACCTGGGCACCAGCATTGTCCTGTTCCTGGTGATCATCGTCCTGTTCCTCGGCGCAATCTACTCGCTGTCCTTCCTGACGCTGGACAACCCGTGGCCGATGGCCGTGTGCCTGGGTCTCTTCGCCCTCGCGTTCTGGATCCCGCAGACCATCCTCGGCCGTTCGGACTCGGCAGGCGAAAGCTAAACTTCGTACAACGGCAAGACGTACAACAGCAAGGCCCGGGCGGATTCGCCCGGGCCTTGCTGTTTCCTTGCTGTTTCAGCGGCCCCACGGGATCAGTCCGGCGTCGGAGCGGTCCCTACGGTTTCAGTCCGCGGCGAAATACGTTTCCGCTTTGACGGGGATCACGCCGCTCGGGAACAGGGCATCTGCCTGGGTGGCATATTCGCGTATGCGCGAAAGCTTGGAGGCAGCGCCGGCCTCCCACGTCCAGGGTCGGTAGCCCTGCCGCTCCAGCAATGCCGCGTCCGGTGGTGTCGCCACGTTATAAGGGAAGTCCGAGTACAGGACGACGTTGTCCGGGTGCCCTGCTGCCGCCTCCCGCGTGATCAGATGGTCAACGTGCCGTCCCACTCCCACCGGACAAAATAGCAATTCAGCCTGGGTGCTGGCCATGAGCCCGGCAACTTTGTCCCTCAGCTCCCCAATGAGCGCTTGGTCGCCCGGCGCCACTCTTCCCAAAGCGATATCGAACCGGTAGGTCGGGTAACGGTGCGTCAGTTCAGGAGGCAGCTTGCTCCAGACCTTGCCCACGAGCCCCTGCCTAAGGAACGGCCTGCAATTGCGGAGTGGTTCGCGCTTCCGGAAGAGGGCATCCACCTCTCCCAGGTGCAGGTACTGGACGCCCATGGCAGCCAGCGCGGCCCTGTCCTCGGCCTTGCGGGCTTCAAAGAGCTCCCCGGCGTCGGTGATGCAGCACTGGCCCAGGAACGATCGCGCCGCGCGAGTGTGCGGCGGGGAGCCCTCCTCCGTGAACACGGTGGCCACCACGATGGTGCGCCTTTGCGCCTGGGCCTCGAGCAGCGCACCGCAGGAGAGCACTGCATCATCAAGATGGGGCGACAGCACAAGCCAAGGCGCGTTTCCTGCCATGGAGCGTTCAACCCGTGTTTGCTGTGTCATCTAGTCCCTTTCAACGGCGCTGTCCTGCGGACCGGTTGTTGCAGAAAGTGCCTCCAAGGCGGCACGGTAAGCCTCGGCCTGGCGGTCCGCGAGCGCATCCCAGTTGTAGCCGGCCGCGAACTTCCGTCCTTCCTCAGCCACGGCTTCCAAGCCGGGTTGTGCGTATCGGCGCGTTATCTCGTCTGCGAACGCGCCGACGTCGAACGGCTCAACCAGCCACCCCACCCCTGGCGGGACGATCTCCCGCAGGCACGGGATGTCGAAGGCAATCACCGGCGTGCCCGTCGCCAGGGCATCGATGGCCACGAGTCCAAAGGTCTCGTGCCGCGAAGGCACCACCACCAGGCGCGCCTCGCTGAAAGCGCGGAACTTCTCCTCCCCGGAGAGCCACCCGAGCAACCGCACGCGCTCTGAGAGACCGGCGTCGCGGATGAGCGCACGCAGCTTTGCTTCGTCCGGGCCCGTGCCGGCAATGAGGAGCATCCCGTCCACGTCCGCGCAGCACTTGGCCCAAGCCGCCATCAGCAGGTCCAAGCCTTTGTGGCCGAGTTCCAGGCGCCCGACGAAGAGGACATTTTGGCCTTTGTGGGGCGTTGGTTTCCACGCGGCGGGATCCACGCCGTTTCCGATCACGTCCACATGGATGGCCGGATTCAGTGCAGCAAGGTTGTCTGCGATGCCGCGGGACACTGCAATGAGCCTCCGGTGCTTGCGAACGCCCCATCTTTCCACCCAGTGCAGGGGCAGTTTGTATTGCCGTGCTTTGTCCCTGGCATGCAGCCATTGGACAACGCCGATAGTGGGAAGTTTGGTCCAGAGCGGCGCAGCCATAGTGGAGAAGGGGGCGAAAAAATCCTCCACCACCAGATCGGCCGCCACCCGGCGCCGCCGCACTTCGAAGGGCAACCGCAGCACGTACGCCACCAGCCTGGTGAGCCTGGTGCCGCCACTGCCAAGGCCGATGGGCACATAGCGGACGCCGTCCTGGACCCGTTCCTGCCACCCGGGATACCTAGTGGTGAGCACAGTAACGTCGAATCCCCGGGCGGCAAGGCGCCGGTTGATTTCATGGGTCCGGACGGATCCGCCGCCGGCCCCGGGCATGCGGGGGTCCTCGAACCCCAGATGCAAAACTCTCATGATTACCTTTCTGTCCCGTAGCTCTTGGAGGGCACCCCTACGTTGGCAGCGGCTGCTGCCTGACGTTTGGCCGGATCCACGTACCAGATGGTGGTTGCGCCGTTGGTTGGACCGGCCGTGGTGACCATGGGCGTTGCGTGTTCCTCCAACCAGGCGAGCATGGCGGGATTGGCGTATCCGTAGCCCTGCCTCGTTGGTTTCGATTGGGTGAGGACATAGCTCACGCCGTTTTGTTCCATCAACGGCGCATCCGGCCAGATGCCAAAACGGGGATCGTGCATGTAGGCGAAGTGCCCCGTGCTGTTGGTGACGCTGATCCGCGCGTCGACCGGGAGGTTGGCCTGGATCCACTCATCGGCGCGGACAAATCCGTTGTCCTGGGTCAGGGCGGTCCGCAGTCCCAGCGCCACCGTGAGCACCACGTGGATCACGCCGATCACGGCCAGCACCTTGCGGGTGCCCGGAAACCTCTCCCTGAGCTCCACCACGAACAGGACGGCGCACAGTGCGCCAACCACCATGACGCCGTACCCGTACTGTTCCTCAAAGGTGCCGAACAAAGCGCTGTAAGTTCCCGCGGCGCCAAGCGCCAGGCCGGCCAGCCCCATCAGCCGCCGACCGGCGTGGATGCTGAAGCACAGCAGCAATCCGGCAATAGGGCACAACACCAAGAGGAGATAGCTGGTACCGAATTGCCCTGCCTGCTCCACCAGCCGGGAGTCGATGCTCGGTGACCCCTCCGCGGTGAACCCGGTGGACTTCTCCACCCCGGACATGCGGACAACTCCATGGCTCTTGGCCCACTGCCACGCAGGGAAGTGTCCATGGACAGTCACCACCAGCAGGTAGACGGCGTAGGGAACAATGCCGAAGCCAGTGACCACAAGCCCTTGACGCCATGGGAGGGTCTTCTTCCACGCCAAGGCCGCAAGCACGGTAGCGATAGTGCAAATGAGGAAGAAGTCCTTGCACACCACCGAGTACCCCAGCAGTAAGCCGGCCCCTGCCAACCTCGCAAAGGAACGCAGACGGCCTTCCCCCTCCCGGCTGCCCACCAGGAGCACCATCCCGGCCAGCGCCGGCACCATGGCCGAGGTCTCCAGGAAAGCATGGCTGTTGTTGCGCAGGATGAACGGCTCGAAGGACAAAATCACCGCAGTCAGCCACGCGGCGGCCAAGCCGGCCAGTTTGCGGATCAGCAGGTAGCCCAAACCCACAGTGACGGCTCCCAGGACGGCGTTGAGCCAGCGAAGCTGGAGGGTCATCGGGATGATGTCTCCGGACAGGCCGAACACCTTGATGACGCCGGCTTCGAGCAGGAAGTAGCCCGGAGGGTGCAGGAAGAACGGACCGTCAGGCAACGTCGGAAATTCACCCGCGCCCACCGATTCGCCGAGCCTGACGTACAGCATTTCATCAACCCACAGTTCAAAGCCCCGCTCCAGGCCTAGGGCGCGCACGCCGAATCCTGCCGCGGTCACCAGCACGAACGTGGCGGCCGTGTTGGCGGAGAGGCGGGCTCCGATGCGGGCCAGCCGACCTGCCGGTGGTGTTTGCGGCTTGGACCGCCGGCCCACGAGCTTGGACCGCCGGCCCGCGGCCCGGGATCGCCGCTCCATGGGCGGAGTTCGCCGCCCATGGGGACTGGCAGCGCCGCCGGGCCGCCGCCGTCGTAATATCCGGAGGTCGTTGCGCGTGGGCAGAAGCCCCCGTTGATGGGCAAGGACACCTGTTCCGCCGACGCCGGCCAGCAACAACCACACAACGGGTTGCAGCCGGGCGGCCACACCGAGGACCACCAGAAGGGCCAGGACGCCCGCCGCCCACGCGAAGCCGGACCGCCCCGAACCGGAGGCTGTATGAACGGCCAGAACCGGCCGGGCAATGACAGCCAGCGCCAGAGCCGCAGCCACGGCACCTACGCCACAACCAATGGCCATGCCCCGCACGCCATCGAACTCCCAGCCCGCCCACAAGCCACCCAGCACCAGGACGCAGGCAATGGCGAGGCCCAGTTGGCAGCGGCGGTAGGCGCGCAGGGCCAGGAGGACCGTGGTGAGGACCATCAGGACCGCATAGCCCAGGCCGGCCGCAGCGAGCCACGGCAGGAGCCCCAGGGATCCGTGGTATTTCTGCGGAACAATGAGCCCTGACATCATCGGAGGCGCCGTGGCAATGACGGCAAAAGCTACCGTCCCGAGCTGCCCGAAGGAGACAAAAGCTTCTGCAAGGACCTTCCGGACATACGCTCCCGGACTGCGTAGCAAAGGAAAGGCAACCAGCGCGGTCCCCGCGGCCACATAGACAGGTCCTTTTGCGATGGTGGCCAGCGCCTGGAAGCCTGCCGCCTCCGCGGAGCCACCGCCCAGGAAACCGACCACGACGACGTCGATGCCCACCAGGACGGACACGACGCACAGGACCGAGGCGATGTCGCCGGTTTCAGCCCAGCGCCACTTCTCCCTAAGCACTCCCGGACGCCACGTCAGATCCCGGTAGAAGGACCGCGGCACGGCAAACTGCACCAGGGAGCCCACCGCAAATCCAGCCACTGCTCCCCCAGCGCCCCAGGCAAGGGCGATGACCACCAGGCTGAAGAGCAGCCGAACAAACACCTCGACGATGGTGGTCAGGGAATACCACGGAAATCTCAGCTCGCCCTGAAGCCAGCCGGCATGCGCCGTGACGACGAAGATCCCCAAGGAGCCCAACGCCACAGCTGCCGCCAGGTCCGGACCTGCGAAAACGAGCGCCAACCCTCCCGTGAGCAGCGCCGAAGCCGCGCCCGCCGCCCACGAAACGAAAACCGCGAAGGCCATCCCGTCCCTGCGCTCCTCCGAACCCGCAGGATGGACTGCCACGATGTGGGACAGCGGCAACGGAACCAACGCCGAGGCCACAATTCCCACGATGCCCATGAGCATCGCGGCTGCGGCGAAATGCGTGTAGTCGGTGGTCTCAAGCATGTTGGCCATCAGGAGCGTGCAGACGTAGCTCACTACCCCCACCAGTCCCGCCGAGACCGCCAGGATGCCGCTGTTTTCCGCTACTTTGCTTGCCTGGCCGGCTTTGGCACGGCTTCGGTATGCCGGCGCGCTGCCGGAGCCTGTCCCGCTATAAGTCATGAACAGCGTCGGCAGGAGTGAACCCGTTGCCCGGTCCGGCGAGGAGGCTGCTCCTCCCTGCCGGCCGCACCTCCGCGGCAATCACACCCACGCTTTTCAAGGCAGCGAACGCCTCGAATTCATCGCGCCCTTTGATGAGCACTTCCACGTCGCCCTCGGTCTCCCGCACTTCATCCGTGGGCCTGAGGACGCTCCGTATGCTTCCGAGGTCCACTCCCGCGGGAAGTTCGAAGCGTGCCACGGTGGACATGTCCGAAACGCTGGCATAGCCATCAACGCCCCGGCGGCGCAGGGTCTCCTCCAACAGGACACCGGCTAACAATTCAGAGGAGCGGTCCCAGGTGAAGCACCGGGCCCACTCCTGGCACTGGGCAGACATTGCCTTGGCGGCGTCCGCATCAGCCAAAGCCTCCAACGCGGAAACCATGGCAGCGCCCAGTTCCGTGGGTGTGTCCACGAACCAGCCCGTCCGCCCATCCACCACTGAGTCCCGGATTCCCGGGACCTGCAATGCCAGGCAGGGGACGCCCCACGCTGCGGCCTCCACTACCGAGCATCCCCAACCTTCGGAAGCGGAGGTAGATGTTGTGAGCCAGGCGCGGTTCAAGAGGTTGTCGCGGACTTCGTTGGGCTGGTATCCGTGAAACGTCACTGCGTGGTCCAGTCCGAGGTCCATGGCCAACTGCTGCAAACGGGGCTTCTCCGGACCATCTCCCACGATTTCCAGGCGCAGATTCGGAATACTCCGCGCCGCCAGCGCGAACTGCCCCAGCAACAAGTCCAGCCGCTTGTGGGGAACCAACCGGCTGACGACACCAATGGTTGGTTCCGGGTCCCTGGGCCCCGGCCTTGCGGGCACGTCGATGGTGCCGTTCGGGACCACGTGCACAGGACCGGTGAAGCCAAGCTTGCGCAGCTCCAGTCGCGTGGACACCGATACTGCCGCAATGGCCCGCTGACCGTAGACCGCCTTCGCGCCGCTGTTCTCCAAGAAGCGGCCAAGGGCTGCCAAGGGAGGAGCGAACCTCGTGGCGAACTGCTCTTGATGGACGTGGTGGATCAGTTGGACGATCGGGGTATCAGCCGGTACGAACAACGGAGAGAAGAAGGGGATTCCGTTCTGGCAGTCAACAATTGCATCGAACGTTTCGCCTGACCTCAAAAGCTTGAGCGCTGACCGGGCATAGATGGCCAGGGGCCCGCCTGCACGCAGGACCCGGACGCCGTCGATGACGTCAGCTGCGGCTTGTCCGGTATCCCGGCCGGTGAACCAAGTGACCTTGATTCCGTTCTCAACCCACCTCCGGGAGATCTCGTGCATGTATTGCTCGGCCCCGCCGGCCTGTGAGTGCAACACGTCGCGCCAGTTGAGGACCAGCACGTGTTTCCCAGCGAGCCGCGCGACGGCGGTTTCGTGTGTCAGTACCGCGGTCACGGCGTTGACTTTGGGAGCTGGAAGACGGCGGCGAAACTGGCTACGCCGTCATGGAGGGGCCGGAAGGACGACGATGCGCCATCTGTCCATGCGACCGGCAGTTCAACAATCGGTGCGTCCTGGAGTTGAAGCCTGAGAAGCAGCTCGACGTCGAAGGCGAAGCCTGTTGCCCGGCACTGCACCATGGCAGCGGTGAGCGCATCACGTTCAAAGAACTTGAAGCCGCATTGTGTGTCGGCGATGCCCTTGACCTTTGTCCTGGTCAACGCCCTGAACGCCCTGCCGCCCAGGCGCCGGCCCAGCTGTTGGGGCCGGACGAGCGTGGCGCCGGGCGCATGCCGCGACGCGATCACGGCTGCGGCACCATGCTGCAGATGGGACATGGCAGCAGCCAGGGTCTCCACGGGAGTGGCCATGTCGGCGTCGAAGAAACCAGTAAACCGCGAGGTCCCGCTCAGGAGCCCCCGACGGACGGCAGCGCCCTTGCCACGGCGCGCACAGCCGATCACCGAGATCGGCACCGGGCTTCCCGCTTCCCTGGACAGTTTCCGGACCACCGGCCCTGTTTCGTCCACGCTGGCGTTGTCCACCACCACAATCCGCGAAGACCACGGCTGCGCGGCGAGGAAGTCGGCTGTCTGTCGCAGCGTGCCGGGCAGCCTCGAAGCCTCGTTGTACGCCGGAATAATAACCTCAAGGTCAACGTGTGAGCGCCGCAACGATTGGGTGCGTCGCTGTGCCTCACTTTCCTTGCTGCCTGAATGGATGCCGTGCGAACGGAACAAATCCATGTGAACCTCCAAGTTCCCCAAACCAAAGTCTTACCGGGGCAAAGGCGCCCGTTTGGATGTGGAGGGAGGCCATGAGTCATGACGCGAATTTGATGGACGTTTCAAGCAATGGACCAAACGGGGAGCTCAGGGAAGCTGCAGTGCACCGCCCAAAGCAGCCACCATTCCGGGCCAATGCTGTTGGGCAAGGGTCCAGGCGGAGACGGCCATTCCCACCATGGCGTAGCCGCTCACCGGGATCAGCACCAGCCACTCGCGACGGGATCCCGCGCGGCCGAGCAAGGGCAGGGAAAACGCGCCGTTCGGCCGCCAGATCCCCTTGATGGCCGACTTGCGGAGGAACTTGGGCGGCTTGATGACGATGGGCCATAACAGGGGCACACCGCCCACAGTGATCATGTCCCCCACGATGTGGACCACCACGCCCGTCAGCATGGACAAAGGCAGCCAACCCCACTGGTCCGGCGCGAACCACGTCACCAAGCCGGCCATGACAAGGGCGAAGATCCAGTTGGTGATCCAGCCGGACTTGGGAAACAGCTTCAGGGCCTTGGCCGCGAGGTTGATCATGAACATGCACAGGAGTCCGGCGCCCACGGACAACTTCCCCACCGGCGTGACCATCTGGAACTGGGCGGCCATTGCGGCCAGCACCACGAAGGCGGAGGCTCCCAGCAGCGAGTGCGTCCCCTGGCGGTGCCCGCCGCTGGCCTTCTCGATGCCCACGGCGATCACGTTGGAGACCGGCGGCAGCGAGTTTGCAATGGTGCTGTGCCGGTGGTCCCAGTCGCACACGAGTGCTGTTCCCGCCGTCGCCATGGCCCCGATGAGGATGCCGGTGGAATCCAGCGGGTACCAGCCCAGTGCGTACGGCCCGGTCGAGGCAATAGCGATCCACGCCGCGGCTCCCGACGCGGCGTGGTGTCCTCCCATCATTGACGTCAGCCGGCTTTCACGGGCACGTCGGCGAAGATCGCCTCGATGACGTTGTTGGCCCATTCCAGGATTTCGGCGTCCTGCAGGTCGCGACCGCCGATCCGGGCGGTCTTGGGTTTGGGGATCAACACGGCGTCCAGCGCAGGCTTCACCTGGGAACCGGGGTACATGCGGTTCAGGCGCATGACCTTGGACTCGGGCAGTTGTGCCGGCGAGAAACGGATGAAGTTTCCCTGGAGCGCGACGTCGGACAGGCCGGCTTCGCGGGCCCCCACACGGAAGCGCGCCACGGCGATCAGGTTTTGCACGGGAAGCGGCGGCTCGCCGTACCGGTCCACGAGTTCGGCCAGGACTTCCTCGATGGCCTCGTTGGTGACGGCGGCCGCCAACTTGCGGTAGGCCTCCAGGCGAAGCCGCTCGCCGGGCACGTAGTCATGCGGCAAGTGCGCATTGACGGGAAGCTCGATCTTCATCTCCGCGGCTTTCTCCTCCGCGTCTCCGCGGTACTCGGCCACGGCTTCGCCCACCAGGCGGATGTAGAGGTCGAACCCCACGCCCTGGATGTGGCCGGACTGCTCGCCGCCCAGGAGGTTGCCGGCACCGCGGATTTCGAGGTCCTTCATGGCCAACTGCATACCGGCGCCCAGCTCGTTGTGGGCAGCCACGGCCTTGAGGCGCTCCAACGCCACCTCGCCCAGCGGCTTTTCCGAAGGGTACAGGAAGTAGGCGTAGGCGCGTTCGCGGCCACGGCCCACCCGGCCACGGAGCTGGTGCAGCTGGGACAGGCCATACTTGTCCGCACCGTCCACAATCAGGGTGTTGGCGTTGGAAATGTCCAGTCCGGTCTCAATGATGGTGGTACACACCAGCACGTCGAAGCGTTTCTCCCAGAAGTCCACAATGATCTTTTCCAGGCGGCTTTCGGACATTTGCCCGTGGGCCACTTCCACGCGGGCCTCAGGAACCAGTTCGCGGATCTGTGCCGCAACACGCTCAATGGAAGAGACGCGGTTGTGCACGAAGAACACCTGTCCTTCACGCATGAGCTCGCGGCGGATAGCAGCCGAGGTCTGCTTGTCCGTGTAAGGGCCAACATACGTGAGCACCGGGTGGCGTTCCTCCGGCGGGGTGGCCAGGGTGGAGGTTTCCCGGATGCCTGTCAGGGACATCTCCAAGGTGCGCGGAATCGGCGTGGCGCTCATGGCCAGGACGTCCACATTGGTGCGCATCTTCTTCAGCGCTTCCTTGTGCTCCACGCCAAACCGCTGCTCTTCGTCGACGATCACCAGGCCGAGGTCCTTGAACTCGAAATCCTTGGACAGCAGCCGGTGGGTTCCGATCACGACGTCCACGGAACCGTTCTTGACGCCCTCGGCGGTTTCCTTGGCCTCCTTCGAGCTCTGGAAACGGGACAGCGGCCGCACCCGCAGCGGGAACCCGCTGAAGCGTTCGGTGAAAGTTTCGTAGTGCTGTTGTGCCAGGAGCGTCGTCGGCACGAGGACAGCCACCTGCTTCCCGTCCTGGACGGCCTTGAACGCGGCCCGGACCGCGATTTCGGTCTTGCCGTAGCCAACATCGCCGGACACCAGCCGGTCCATGGGAATCTCGCGTTCCATGTCCGCTTTGACCTCATTGATGGTGGTCAGCTGGTCCGGTGTTTCCACGTACGGGAAGGCTTCTTCAAGCTCGCGCTGCCACGGGGTGTCCGGGGCGAAGGCGTGCCCCCGGCTGGCCATGCGCGCCGAGTAAAGGCGGATCAGCTCCCCGGCGATCTCCTTCACGGCCTTGCGCGCCTTGGACTTGGTGCTGGCCCAGTCGGCGCCGCCCATCTTGCTCAGGGCCGGAGCGTCGCCGCCTACATAGCGGGTCACTTGGTCCAGCTGGTCGGTGGGAACGAACAACCGGTCCCCCGGAGCGCCGCGCTTGGAGGGGGCATACTCCAGGACCAAATACTCCCGAAGGCCCGAATCGGAGGCCGACGTACCGGCAACCTTACGCTGGATCAGCTCCACGAACTTGCCGATTCCGTGCTGTTCATGGACCACGAAATCGCCGGCATGCAGTTGCAGCGGGTCCACGGCATTACGGCGCTTGGACGGCATGCGCCGCATGTCCTTCGTGGAACTTGCCGACGCCCGTCCCAGCAAATCGGCTTCGGTGAGGAGGCCTAGTTTGAGCCCGTCCAGCACAAAACCGCGTCCGACGGCGGCACAGGTCACCTCGATGATTCCGGGCTGCGGCTCCTTGTCCAGGGAGTCCACGCGGCTGCACGGAATCTCGGCGTCGTGGAACAGTTCGGCCAGGCGCTGGGCCGGGCCCGGGCCGTCCGTGACCACCACGATCCGCCACTGGTCGCGGACGCGGGAACCGATGAACTCCAGCATTTCAGCCACGTCGCCTTGATATCCGCGCGGTTCGCGGGCGTGCAGGTTGAGGACGTCGATGTCCAGGACCAGGTCCTCGTCGGAGGCAAGGGATGTGATGGACCACCAGGAAACGCCGTGTCCCAGTGCTGCGGAACGGGTGTCGGTGAGGGATCGGAAGCTGGCCGCGTGCAGGTCCGTGGACGCCCGGGACAACAAGTCCAAAGGCGCGGCGCCGCCGTCGGACGCCGTCGACCAGGCAGCCTCCAGGAATTCCTCGTTGGTGGCCGCGAGGTCGTGGGCCCGGGTACGGACCTTCTCCGGTTCAATGACCACCGTCATGGAGCCTGCGGGCAGCTGGTCCACCAGAGGAACCATGGCGTCCACCAGCACGGGCGCCAGGGATTCCATGCCTTCCACGGCAATGCCGCCGGCGATCTTCTCCAGCATGTCGGCCGCGGCCGGCATGTCCGCCTTCAGTTTGGCCGCGCGGGACATGACCGCGGGGGTGATGAGGATTTCCCGGCACGGCGGGGCGTGGAGCTCCGTGGGGTGGTGGATGCCCGGGGCGGACAACGACCGTTGGTCGGCTACGGCGAACCAGCGCATCTGGTCGATTTCGTCGCCGAAGAACTCCACGCGGATGGGGTGGTCTTCCGTGGGCGGGAAGACGTCCAGGATTCCGCCACGCACCGCAAATTCACCGCGATGGGTCACCATGTCCACCCGGGCGTAGGCCGCGTCGGACAGCGCCCTCACCACGTCGGTGAAGGAGCGCTCCTGCCCTACCTTCAAGGTGACGGGGACGAGGTCGCCCAAGCCGGCCACAATCGGCTGGACCACGGCGCGAACGGGTGCCACCACCACCCGGAGCGGGACCGCCGTCGAACTTTCCGGGTGGGCGAGCCTGCGCAGGACCGACAGGCGGCGTCCCACCGTGTCAGAGCGCGGCGAGAGGCGTTCGTGCGGGAGGGTTTCCCAGCTGGGGAAGGTGGCAACGGAGTCGGCGGGCAGGTAGGAGGCGAGCGCAGCGGTGAGGTCCTCGGCCTCGCGCCCGGTGGCTGTCACGGCCAGTACCACCGGATCACCGGCGGCACCGGTGGCCAGGGCGTCGGCCATTTCGGCGAGCAGGACGGACCGCATGCCGGTGGGCGCGCTGATTTGATAGTCGGTGCTTCGGGACTCGAAAGGCCGCCCAGCCTCTGTTCGAACGCGCGCAAAAGTCTTGTCTTCCGCCAGTGCGCGGCGCAGGCCGTTGAGGCTCATGGCTGAAACTCCTAGGGTGGGTCCAAGGGCAGGCAACACAAATGCCCGGAAATTCGAATGAATGCCGGGTTGATTCCAGCCTACCCCTCCCTCCAGCCCCAGGAGTTCCTTTGCAGCCAGCGCATGAACAGCCGCTTGAAAAACAGCCTGATCCGCAACCTTCCCGCAAGACCGTCCTGGTAACGGGCGCCACCGGCTACATCGGCGGCCGCCTGGTTCCGCGGTTGCTCGAGGCCGGCCACCGGGTGAAAGTGCTGGTCCGCTCCCCGCAGAAGATCGCTGACGTCCCGTGGCACGGCGACGTGGAAATCATCCAGGATTCGCTGGACAACCAGGACACCGCAGCGAGGGCCATGGAAGGCGTGGACGTGCTGTATTACCTGGTCCATTCCATGGCATCGGGCGGCGGCTACGAGGCGAAGGAAGAAGCGATGGCCCGCCTGGTGGCAGCTGCCGCGTCCGCCGCCAAGGTCTCCAGGATCGTTTACCTCGGCGGGCTCCATCCTGACAATGCGCTGCTTTCAACCCATATGCGGTCCAGGGAGAAGGTGGGCCGGGTATTCCTGGAGTCCGGGGTTGATTCCATCGTGTTCCAAGCGGGCGTGGTGATCGGCTCGGGCTCCGCGTCCTTCGAAATGATCCGTCATTTGGCTGACACGCTGCCCGTCATGCCGGCGCCCAGTTGGGTTAATAACCGGATCGAGGCGATCGCGGTACGCGACGTGCTCCACTACCTCGTTGCCGCTGCCACCCTACCGGACAAGCTCAACCGCACCTTCGACATCGGTTCCCGCGATGTCTTGAAGTACAAGGACATGATGAACCAGTACGCCGTGGAGCGTGGCCTCCCCCGGCGGCTGGTCATTGCCCTGCCGGTTCCCGCGCCGAAGCTGGCCGGGCTATGGGTTGCCCTGGTGACACCGATTCCGCTGTCCATGTCCTTTCCGCTGGTGCAGTCACTGCAGCACGACGCTGTGTCGCGGGAGCACGACGTCGACCGTTACATCCCCCTGCCCGACGGCGGCCTGACCCCGTACCGCCGCGCTGTTGCCTTGGCGCTGGGCAAGGAACGTGACGGTCAGGTGGAGACCACGTGGGCCAACGCCGGCGTGGACTCCGATCCCCTCCCAAGCGATCCAGACTGGGCCGGGTACAAGGTGTATGTGGACGAACGGAAATTCCACAGCCCCGCCCGGCCGGAACACGTGTGGACCATCATCGAAGGCATCGGCGGCAAGAACGGCTGGTACTCGTTGCCGTTGGCCTGGCGTATCCGCGGCTGGATGGACAAGCTGCAGGGCGGGGCCGGCCTGCTGCGCGGGCGGCGCCATCCTAAAACACTCAATAGTGGCGAGGTGGTGGATTGGTGGCGGGTGGAGGCCATTGACCGTGGCCACCTGCTGCGCCTGCGGGCGGAGATGCGGGCGCCCGGGCGCGCGTGGCTCGAGTTGGCGGTAGAGCCCGACGGCGACGGCAGCCTCTATCGCCAGCGCGCCATTTTCTTCCCACGCGGCTTGGCAGGAAGGTTGTACTGGCTGGGCGTGTACCCGTTCCACGGTGTGATCTTCCCGTCCATGGCACGTAACATTTCGGCGGCCGCCACGGCCCTTCAGGAAGCATCCCGCGAGCAGGGTGCAGCCGGGGCCGGTTCGGGTGCGGCCAGCGATACCCCGTAGGATGTTGGGAGCTAAAAGAGCTTCAACACCACCACATCCACGGAGGACCCATGGCCCTGAGCGCATCCACCACCCTGCCGCATAGCGTTGACCGCGTCGCCGCTGTATTCGTCGACGAGGACTTCCTGCGTCACACGAGCGAACTGGTGGGCGGCTCCCTGGAATCGTTCACGATCGACGGTGACACCGCCGGCGCGTTCAGCACCACCACCGTCCGCACGCTGCCCACGACGCGGCTGCCGGACATCGCCCGCAAGTTCGTGGGCGAGAGCCTCACGGTCACCCAGACCGAGCAGTGGGAGGCCCCGGCAGCTGACGGGTCCCGCGCCAGCACCATCGCCTTGAAGGTGGCTGGCGCGCCCCTGGATGTCACCGCTGTCCAGCGCCTGGTGGCTGAAGGCGGCAGCACCCGGATCGAGCTGGAGGGCAACGTGAAGTCCTCTGTTCCATTCCTCGGCGGCAAGATCGCCGACGCCGCGGAACCGATGGTCGGCAAGGCCCTGAACATCCAGTCCCAGCAGGCCCAGGCCTGGCTCGAAAGCCACTAGCGTGGAACTTCCCGCAATCCTGGCGGTTGTCCTGATCGTCGCGGGCGTTTGGTCCCTGGTTGTGTGGCCGCAGTTCCTCAAGCGCGTGATGAAGGATCCGCGTGCGCGGGACGCGTCGGGCAAGGCGACCCGGTTCCTGACCGTGCACGTGGTCCTGGTGACCATCTCCATGGTGCTGGGCCTCGCGACGGCGGCGATCGGCGTCGCAGGCCTCGCCACCTGACGCTGGTGCGCCGGACCAGGCCGTGGCCTGGTTAGGTTGTTGTGGCCTGGTTGAGGGCGTCCTCGGCCGCCACCCAGGAAATCATGGCGCACTTGACTCGGGCCGCGTAGCGGGACACGCCTTCAAAGGCTGCGGCGTCCCCAAGGATCTCCGGGTCCGCTTGGACCTTGCCCCGGGACCGGAGGACCTCGCGGAAGTTGTCGATGACCTCGTGCAGCTCCTCCACGGACAGCCCTTCCGCCAGTTCGCTCAACACCGAGGCCGAGGCCATGGAGATGGAGCAGCCGGCACCGTCCCAGCTCACTTGCTTCACCGTGCCATCGGCTACAGCAAGGCGCAGGGTGACCTCGTCACCACACACCGGGTTGAGCTGGTGTGATTGCCCGGTTGCTGCGCCTTCGGGTGCGGCGGTCTGCGCCAGGCCGCTGCCGTGGCGCTGCTTGGAGTGGTCCAGGATGATCTGCTGGTACAACTGGTCGAGACTCATGGTGCTTGCCTGTTCGTCGAAGGGTGAAGGACCGGCGTCAGGCCTGGAAGTAGGCCCGCACGCCGGATACGGCATCGAGGAAAGCGTCGACGTCGTCGGTGGTGTTGTAGAGGTAGGTGCTGGCCCGCGTGGTGGCGGTGAGGCCGAGCCTGCGGTGCAGCGGCTGCGCGCAGTGGTGCCCCACCCGGACGGCGATGCCGCGGTCATCAAGGAACTGCCCGACGTCGTGCGCGTGCACGCCGGCGACGTCGAACGCGGCCAGGCCGATGCGTTCGGAACCGGAGGCCGGGCCCACCACCCTGATTCCGTCGATGGATTCAAGGCCCTTGACCAGCCGCTCGCCCAACTGGGCCTCCCACGCGTGGATGCGGTCGATGCCCGTTTCGGACAGGTAGTTCACGGCCGCGGCGAGGGCGACTGCCTGGGAAATCCGTTGGGTGCCGGCCTCGAAGCGCTGCGGTGCCGGCAAGTATTCTGCCCGGTCCATGGTGACCGTGGTGATCATGGAACCACCCGTCAGGAACGGCGGGAGCACATCCAGGAGCTCCTGCTTGCCGTAGAGCACCCCCACGCCGGTGGGTGCGAGCATCTTGTGGCCTGAGAACACCGCAAAGTCAACGTCCAGGTCCTTGACGTTGACAGGCATGTGCGGCACGGACTGGCAGGCGTCGAGGACCACCAGCGAACCGGCGCGGCGGGCAAGGGCGACCAGTTCACGCACGGGGTTGATGGTGCCCAGGACGTTGGAGGCGTGCGTGAAGGCCAGCACGCGGGTCCGCTCCCCCACGATCTCCGCCGCGGCATCCAGCCGCAGCGTGCCTTCGTCAGTGACGGGAATGTACTTGAGGGTGGCACCGGTGCGGAATGCCAGCTCCTGCCACGGGATCAGGTTGGCGTGGTGCTCCATTTCCGTCACCACGATCTGGTCCCCCGGACCAATGGCGAGGTCCTTCAAGGCCGAATTACCGCGCTCCTGGGCGGCCCACAGCGCGGCGTTGGACAGCGCATAGCTGATGAGGTTCAGGCCTTCGGTGGCATTGGAGGTCCAGACCGTCTCTTCGTAACGGGCACCGATGAAGTCCGCCACGGTCTGCCGTGCGTCCTCGAACGCCTCCGTGGCTTCGACGGCCAGATGGTGGGCGCCGCGGTGCACTGCCGCGTTGCGCTGTTCATAGAATTCCTGCTCGGCTTCGATCACGCTCAACGGATTTTGCGAGGTTGCGCCGGAATCCAGGTAGATCAGTGGCTTGCCGTTGACCTGCTGGTTCAGGACAGGGAAGTCGTTCCGGATCCTCAACACCTCGGCGTTGTCCATGGCTTGCACGGACTGCTGCAGCGATGCGGGAGTTGATACGACGGTCAAGGGTGACTCCTTGGAAAGCCTTCAGGGACACTCAATTATCCCACGGGTGGCCTCAACCGTTGATGTGCTTTCGGGCACGTCAGCGCCCCGCCGGTCCCGGAAGCCAGCCAAGCGGGGGAACATCGCCGCTGTCGATCACCGCACGCAGCCGCTCCGCCATGAGCGAGGCCCGCCGGCTCGCGGCGCCGCGTGCCCGCGCTCCGTATCTCTCCGCCGCTGCGGCGTAGCAGAGCGCCGCATGGGCGAACTGCCTGTTGCCGGCCAAGCTGCGCCCCGCAGCCTCCAGAGCCCTGGGCTCCCCTCCGGACCAGGCCTGCACAAACGTCCGCAAGGAAGCCCCGCCCGCGCCCTCCAGGTTTTCGGCAAGCCCGCCAAGGCGGTTCAACAGGGGCAGATCGTCGACGACGGCGGAACCGGCCTTAAGTGCCAGGAGGGAGAGTGCTTCGGCCTCGATCACGGCGTTGCCCGCATGGAAATCCCCGGCGAGGCCAAGCAGTGGACCGGCGCCATCGACGTAGTCCTGAGCGGCAACGATGAAGAGTGCACAGTGATCGCGCAGCAACCCGGAGTCCGTCGCCAGCATCAGCGGACCTGCCTCGGCCAAGGCTGCCTGGCTTTGGGCGATGCTGGACTTTGCTTCCTGTCCGGCGCCGTCTTGGGCTTCGCAGAAGGCCAGCATGGCCGCGGCAAACGCCAGTACCAGCGGCAGGCCGGCGTCGGCCATATCAGCAACCACCGGCTCCAGCGTCCGGCGGGCAGCGCGGGGAAGTCCCTGGCTCAACTGTGCATAGCCCCGGGCAACCTCAAGACAGCCGGCCAGATGGGCGGGCATGGCATAGCTCGCCCGTGCGTGCAGCACCGCTTCCAAGGGCGCCCACGCGAGGTTGTAACGCAGGCACATAGCGTGCCGGAGCAGGACTCCCGGCCGGAAGATCTCCAGTTCCGGTTCCGCACCGATGGCCAGGACGGCCGCCGTCGACCTCGCCAGGGCTTCCGGGGCGTTTCCTGCCGTGAGCAACTGTCCGGCGTCCCGGACGGCGTCGAGGATGGCCGTTGCCGGTTCGGAGACATCAGCAGCTGCCGGCACCGGGGCCGCGCCCATGAGGCTCAAGGCCGCCAGCCGGCTGGCCGCCGCGGACCTCACACCCGGCTGCCGATCCGCGGTGGCCAGTGCCCGCAGTTCGG
This sequence comes from Paenarthrobacter sp. PAE-2, assembly GCF_026013155.1. NCBI lineage: Bacteria > Bacillati > Actinomycetota > Actinomycetes > Micrococcales > Micrococcaceae > Paenarthrobacter > Paenarthrobacter sp. PAE-2. The sequence goes on from NZ_JAPDNV010000001.1 coordinate 108,376, forward strand.
GTGTGGCCGCCTGCAGTTGGCCTTCGGCAATGAGTGCCCGGGCCCTCAAGAGCTTGGCTTCAGGCACATTGCCGGGTTCTTTGACGGCTGCGGCGGCGCGGAGGGCCAGCTCTGCGGTGGACGGACTGTCCGCGGCAGGCGCAGCAGACAGGATCAGTTCATCGGACAGGCTCAGCCCGGAGTCCAGGGTCCAGGTCATCCAGCGCAGCATCGCGGGAGCGGACTCCTTGGTCAGCTTGGGACCCTCGACGCCGATCCGGAGGGCCGTGCTGCGCGAACGCGGAACGGACAGCCGGGTGCCCTCGCCCCAAAGCCAGGAACTGGTCCGGACCATGGGCGGGCTGCCGGGGATCAGCCGGATCCGGTTTGCCGCAAGCAAGTTGTCCATGGTCCGCTGTCCGAAGCTGCGTTCCACGGTTTCCAGTGCCACCGGCTCCCCCAGCGCGATGACCTCCAACGCTTGGCGTTCCTCGGGCGGGCAGAGGGCATTTTCCGCCGCCACGTATTCCACCACGCCCGGCCACCGGCAGCGGGCACTCGGGTCCAGGGTCCAGAATCCGCGCCGATGCACCAGCAACTCCGCCCGCCGGGCGTCCTCAACGGCAAGGCACAACAGACCCGCGTTGAAACCGCTGATGACCGCAAAGACGCCGCTGACCCGGCGCTGGATCCGGCCGCCCAGGAGGTCTTCGCACAGTGCCTGGGCTTCCTGGAAGGTGAAGGGCGGCAGGAGATACTGCTCAAGGAAACCGTCTTCCCATAACTGGTAGAGGTCCTGCGGCAAAGGCCTCCTGCTGTCCGCCGTAGCCACCAAAGTGGCACCGAACCCGGGCATCAACTGCAGCAATACGGCCAACGAGTCCGGGTCGACGTGATGGATGTCATCCACCAACAACACCAGCGGAGGACGCCGTCGCGCCGTCATGCTTTTCCGGCCGCGGCGGCGCGGCGCGGGCGTATACAAATAGTCGGCAGGACCGAGGGCTGCGGTGAGCGCCCGGAAAACATGCAGCCCCGGAAGACCGGAGTACTCCCCCGCAGCTTCAGCGCGCGATGTCAGGGCTCCAAAAGGTACGGCTTCGAGTTCAGGCGTGCCTGCGAATGTTCGGACATCCATCGATTCGGGCAATCCGGCCTGGATGGAGAGCAGCAGGTGGCTCTTGCCTGAGCCTTTGTCCCCCACCACCACTATGCCGTTGGTTGACGGTGACGCTATGGCTCCGACGATGAGCTCCAGGAGCTGCCGGCGGTCCGGAAGTGCCGATGGCCCCAACCCTGCTGCGACGGTGTCTTCGTCCAGCCAAGGGTCCGGCAACATGCGCACTCCAATAAGCAGCAAAAGTCCCTTGTTCGGGGAGAAGGTTGAGTCCCGCGAGCGCGGATCCCTGGCCTAGAAGCCGGCGACGGCTGGGGGGAGAGTCTCGGTCTCAGAAGACTCTGTCGCCGCCGGCTTCGTCCAGGGCCGGACCATCTTGCGACGGCCGGAGCACCGGTTCAAAGAGACCACCGATGCGACTGTTGCGACTGGAATTCCGGCGATGCTTGGGGCTAACCGTCCTTCCAAGAAACAGTTAACCGTCTGGCCGAAACCGGATCACCAGTAGTTGGTACTCGATTCCCTGCGCTGTTTGCGGGCCCGGGTACTCCTTTGTACTCAGTCCTTTCGGGGTGCACTACTTGGTCCCGGCGGAGGCAGACAGGCGTTACTCCATTCATTGGCGGAATTCCGGCGGAGCGGCGCGCACCAGTGGTTTCACAAGTGGTTGGACGGTACTCGGAACGCGCCTTCAGCTGCGGACCGCGGCACCCAGATCTTCACGACGCCGGATGCCCAGTTTTGCGTAACTGCGGTAGAGGTGACCCTCCACAGTGCGCACCGAGACCATGAGTTTCTCTGCGATCTGCCGGTCCGTGAGTCCGGAAACAGCGAGGGCAACAATGTCCTGTTCCCTGCGGGTCAGCGGGACGGACCGGTCGGTTTCCGTGTGCGGGTCATGGACCAGGGCACTGCCGAGGTTGGCTTCACTGGCATCACGCAGCACCGCCGCCTGACGCGCTTCGGGACGCTTGCCCTCGGCGTCGAAGGCGTTGGCTGCCTTATCGAATGCCACAGCGGCCGGGCCGGGCATGCCTGCCGCGGCAAGGAGGTTGCCGGCGTTGACGAAGCCGTCCCCAGCCCCGCCGAGCTGGGCCACCGCCAAGGACTCCCAGCCGTTGGCCCACGATCCACCCATGGGTGAAGCGGTATCCCGGATGGCCTCCATGGCCGGAAGATCGCCGAGCTCGGCACGGAGGACGACGTTCTGCAGGAGGACTCCGGACAACCGGTGCAGGGCGGATGACTCCGGCAGCTCGCGCAGCTTTTCCAGCCCCGCGCCCCTGTCCAGGTGTTCTTTGGCGGCCAGTACGAACAGTTCAGCCAGGGCTTCGATGTAGGCCCCGCCGGCTGCGGCCGTGTCCACTTCGCCGGCCAGGCGCCTGGCCAGATCCCTGTCGCCCGTCCGCGCCGCCGCATAGAAGGCCAACGCAACGCCCAGTCGCCGCAACCGCTGCGGGTCCCTGACCTTGAGGGCTTCCACAGCCGGCGTCAGCACCGCAGCGGCCTGCTCCAGCCGGCCTTGACGCAGCAGCGACAAGCCCTGGAGCGTCTGGATGTCTCCACCAAAGATGATCAGTCCCATGGCAGAGCTCGCCGCGTAACGGTCCAGCGCAGATTCCGCGGCCGGCCATTCCCCGGCTTCCAGGGCTGCCAACGCGTACCGGACCACGATGAAATCACTGAAGTAGAGGAGATCATCCTTGTGTTCGTCCAGGAGCACCAAGGCGTCCCGCCCCTTGTCCAAGGCCTGGACCGCCTGGCCCTCCACCATCAGGAGCTCGCACGTCATGGCAAGCAGGAAGAGCTGGTTCATGACGAAATCGGGCTCATCGGCTGCCATGCCCGCCTCGAACTTTTCCAACCCTTCGCGCAGTTCCGCATAGTGGCCCGAGTGGGCCAAGGCCGCGAGTTCCAAGGCGTCTGCGTGGCGCCGGATCTCGGCCACCTTCGCCGGATCCGCGCTGTGCCGCGCAGCCAGGCCTTCGGCCGCGGCCCGGGCGTCAGCAGCAATATCTGCCGACGAGTCGCCAAGAGCCGATCGGGCGGCCGCCCACAGGAGGCCTGCTCCCAAAGGACCGGACGGATCTGCGTCCAGGAAACCCGAATCTTCCTCGAGCAGCCGTACGGCAGCGCGGTAGTCGCCGTCGTTATAGCTGACCATTGCCATGACCACGCGGGCCCGGGGACGCAGCATCTCTGAACGCACTTTCGCGGCTGCCGCCATGGCCAGCTGGTTTTGCAGCAGCTTCGCTGCCAGGAAGGCGGCCTGCAGGAGCTGTTCGTCCTCGACGTCGGCTCCGCAGTCCAGCGCCCAGCTCACCATCCGCAGCAAACCCTCAGCGGTGGCCGGCTCCGCGGCCAGGTGGTGGACCATCCGCTGGCGTATCTGGAGGCTGCGCGCCGGGGACACGATCTGGCGCAGGGCTTCCCCGTACATCGGGTGCCACATCTTCAGGGGACTTCCGATGCCGTTCGTGGACAGGACCAGCCGGTTGTCCAATAACGAGCGGACGGTGTCCCTGCCGACCAGTGAATCCAGCACGGCCGCCGGGACCGGCTCGGACAACGCCACCACGAACATCGCTTCGCGTTCTGCCTCGCTGGTCCGGAGGACTTTGTTCCGGACAACCTCTGCCAACCCCTCGCCGCTACCGGTCAGGGCGCGGGTCAGGAACCAGACTCCGTTGCGCCTGACGAGGTTCCCGTCAGCCTTGGCATCCTCCACCAGGGAACGGAGCAGGAGCGGGTTGCCCTCGGAGACCGTGTGCAGGACGTCGGCGGTGCTGGCCATGACGGTTCCGCCCAGCATCTTCTCTGCCAGTTCCGTGACGGTTTCCTGCTCCAAGGGGTGCAGCTCCATGCGTTCGGCCAAGCCGTCGTACCAGAGCTGGAGCAGGGCGGGCGGGAGCCCGGGCCTCGGACGGCTCGTAGCCACCAACCTGGCCCAACCCGCCGTCACCAACTCCGCGAGGATCTGCGTGCTCCCCTCATCCAGGTCGTGGGCGTCGTCAACCACCAGCAAGAGGCGGTTGCCTTCGCTGCCCCGCCTTTTTTCGAACTGGGACCAGAACTCCCGCAGGATGGCCACGGGAGAGGTGGCCTGGTCCACCGGCAGGTCCAGCAGGTACGGCGCCAGCACCCCGAACGGAACAGCGGACAACGCAGGACTGCCGTGGACGTGCATCACCACCATTTCGCCGGACAGGCGGGAGGCAAGCTCTGCCGCCATGGCCGTCTTGCCGATGCCCGGGTCAGCGATGAGCAGTACTGCCCCCGCGCCTTCCTGTGTCAAAATTTCCGTGGCCAGGTCCAATTCTGCTTCCCGGCCCACCAGGTACTCAGCCTGCATCGGCGAATCTCACCGAGTAGTCCGTCACCGGGTATGCCTGCTCAGAGGAGACCATTGAGCTCACCCCGCGACGACACCCCGAGCTTGGTAAACACCTGGTAGAGGTGGCCTTCCACTGTGCGCACAGACACCCCAATATCCATCGCGATTTCACGGTTGCTGACACCCTTTCCAGCGAGTTTGGCGATTTGCCGTTCGCGCTCGGTCAACACCGGCGCGTCACTGCGAGGTTGGATCGGCAGGGCCGACACGGATTGTTCGAGCCGTTCCAGGCGGAGCTGGGCCGTCCTGGCCGTGGTGGTCTCGCCGGCGTCGCGGGCGAAGTCCAGGGCCATCGCGACGCACCGGGCCTCCACCACCAGCAAGTCCAGCGCTGCCGCGGCATCGGCGGCGGCCAAAAGGGCTTTGGAGCTGCGGAGCAATGAGCCTCGGGCCAGCTGTCCGGCAATTTCGGCCAAGGGACCCTGGCGGTTTCCGGCGATGTCCTCCAAAAGGCGGTATTCGGCGTCCGTACCTTCGACCGTCGCGCCGAAAAGGCAGATCCCCGCCGTCGTAAACCGCTGGTTGTCGAAGTCCTCGCGGACTTTCGCCAGGAGCCGCTGCTTGACGTCGGGGTCGCCCATCCAGCGGCCGGCCATGTCCGCGCAGAAACCGGCCACGGATTCCGAGAAGTACGTGCCCGTCCCCCGGCAGGTCCGGTACAGGTCCAGGTAGCGTCCGGCTTCCAAGGAGTTGCCCAGTTGTGCGTAGGCGAAGGCCGTGGCGGCGTAGGCGACTTTGACCAGGTTCATGGCCGGGCGAAGCTCGAGTTGGGCAGCCGCGGAGCGCAGCGGTTCAATGGCGCTGGATGGCTTGCCTGCATACGCATACGCCAGGCCGATGCCCAGCTCAGTGATGGCTCCACGGAACTGGAGGCGGGAGGGCTTGGACGGGGCGCGGCGCATGAGCTCGATGCACTTACGCCACTGGCCGGACAACAGCAGGGCCAGGAACGCATGCCGGGCCAGGGCCTCCTCCAAGGGCGCGGGGCTCCCTGCCTCACGCAGAGCCTGGGACATGCTGCGGGCCAGTTGCTGGGCTTCCAGCTCCCGGCCCAGGATGCAGCGGGCTTCGATCAGGAAGAAACCGGACCGCAGCCAGTGCTCCCGGTCAAAGTCCGGGTCCTGCTGCAGCTCCGCTTCCAGGTCCTCGATGATCCGTGCGTACTCTCCCATGTACGTCTGGTACTCGTAGTTGCACAAGCGCATGCGGTTTCTGGCACGGCGTAAGGCCCGCGCTCCGTGCCCGGCCCTGGCCTCCATGTCATCCAGGGCAGCGTTGGCCTCCGCAATGACGCCGGGAACCATACCGGAGCGCCCGTCGATCCATGTCATCGCCTGGCACTTGGCCGCCATGATTTCCGCGAATTCAACGGGTTCCAATGCCGCCAACTGGTCCTCAGTGACCTCATCGAGGGCTTGCGCGGCATGCAGCGGCAAATCGAGCATCAGGTACGCGGCCGCCTTGAGCCGCTGGCCGGGAACCCATTCGGGGTCCTTCGGGTCCAGGGAGAGCGTGCATTGGATGGCGAAGTTGGGATCGTAATCGTCCAGGGCTGCCCGACCGGCGGCAAGCGCGTGGGCAGGCGACGGCGACGGCTCATCCTCGCAGGCATGCATCCACGCCGCGTAGCTCAACAGGTCCTGCGGTGCCAGGCCCTCGAGTTCGGGTTCCTTTGGCCCCAGCAGCATCAGCCACAGTTCCCGGCGGCGCCTGGTGCTGAGCCAACCGCGGACCACTTCGCCGAGGTACGGGTCGCGGAGCGACACCCAGTGCTCACCGGTACGGTCTATTGCCAGGAGGCCGGATTCCTCCATTTCCACCAGCACTTCGGTGCTGAAGATCGCTGCGAGGTCCACGAGGGTTGCGCGCTGCGCACACGCCAGGATTTCAATGACAGTCCGGTTGGTTTGTGGCTCGCGGGCCAGCCTGGAACGGACAAAGTCCTCCACCACCGTGGCACCTTCGAGCTTGATCCGGTCGCGCAACGTCCACACGGAGTCATTGAGGACCAGGTTGCCGGAGTGCCGCTGTTCATCCAGCAGGGCGTGCAGCAGCATCGGGTTGCCGCCCACGGCCGAGTGCAGGGAGCCGACCAGTGTGGACGACACATAGTGTCCCAGCACGGAGCCGAGCACTTGCTTGGTCTGTTCCTCCGTCAAGGTGTTCAGATGGACCTCGCCCAACTGGCCCTCCAGGACCAGGCGATGGAAATCTGCAGGGAGGTCACTGGCGCGTTGCACGGTGGCAATGACCTTGGCCGTTCCAGTGGCCATGAGGTTGAGCAGCACGCCGGTGCTCATGGGGTCCATGCCTCCGGCGTTATCCACGATGAACACCGTCTGGCGTCCCGCCGCTTCCGCCCGGATCAGGGACGTCACCGAGTGCAGGATCCCGGTGGGAGTACTGACTGCTTCGGAAGGGAGGCGGGCGAGGAGAAAGCCGAGGCACCCGTACGGGGTTTGTCCGCCGGCCAAAGTGTTGCGCAACTGCAGGCTGTGGACCTTCGGACCGAGGGAAGCAACCACAGCGCGGGCCAGTCCGGATTTTCCGATGCCCCGGTCTCCTGTGAGTATCACGCCGTAGGAGTTCGGAGCTTCAAGGTGCTTGCCGGCCCTCGCCAAGTCATGGCTCCGGGCCAGGAGGGACCACGTTTGACGGTCGGATGGTCCGCCAACAAGATCGGGAGCCGCAGCCCTGGCCGCGCCTCCCCGGTTCCTGTTAAGCAACTCCGCCGACACCCGCACCCCTCGCTCAGTTCCCCCGTGCACCTGCGTACCATGCACACTACCGCCGGGGCGCGACACTTTATAGGGCCAAGGGTCCCATCGACCGTAAGGCTTTGATCAGGCTTTCCTCAAGATTTGCTCAAGATCGCGCGGCGTGGTGTTTTTGTTGGGCGGACAACAAGCCCTCAGTGATAAGGAGCTCCACGGCATCAGCCGCCTCATCCAGCAGGAACGGCAAGTCCTTCTTCTCCTGGGTAGCGAAGTCACGGAGCACGAAGTCGGCTGTATCCATGCGTCCCGGAGGACGTCCCACGCCCACGCGGACCCGGAGGTAATCCTTGGTGGCGAGGGCCTTGGAAATGTCGCGAAGACCGTTATGGCCGCCTTCCCCGCCACCGATCTTCAGTTTCACCGTGTTGAACGGGATGTCGATCTCGTCGTGGACGGCGATCACGTGGTCCGGAGCCACATCGAAAAACTTGGCCAACGCGGAGACAGGCCCCCCGGAAACATTCATGTACGTCATCGGCTTGGCAAGGACCACGCGCGGGCCGCCGATGCCCAAACGGCCCTCCACCACTTGGGCGCGGGATTTGTGGACCTTGAACTTGCCGCCGATGCGCGATGCGAGTTCATCCAGCACCATCTGGCCCACGTTGTGGCGGTTACCGCTGTATTCGCTGCCGGGGTTGCCGAGGCCAACAATGAGCCAGGTGTCAGTCATGGATTCAATCCTAGGGAATGGAAGAAGGTGCAGGTCAGGCGACAAAGGAAAGTGGCCGGACCCCCATGGGACCCGGCCACTCTCAAGGCAATAGCAGCCTCAGGCAGTCAGAAGACTACTCAGCGGCTTCTTCGGCTGCGGGAGCCTCTTCGCCTTCAGCAGCTTCTTCACCGGCTGCGGAAGCGGTGGCCTCGGAGATGTTGACCACCAGGGTGTCGGCTTCGGTCAGCAGGCTGACGCCCTTGGGGAGCACGACGTCGGAAGCGTGGACGTGCGCGCCGGCTTCGCGGCCTTCGATGTCAACCTCAAGGGCGGTCGGCAGGTGGGTTGCCTCGGCCTCAACGGAGATGGTGACGGCTTCCTGGTTGGCAACGGCGCCCGGAGCAACTTCACCGGTTACGTGAACGGGAACGTCCACGGTTACCTTCTCGCCCTGGCGGACGGTCAGGAGGTCCATGTGCTCGATGGTCTGCTTGATAGCGTTGCGCTGGATGTCCTTGACGATCGTCAGGTGGGCTTCACCGTTGATGTCCAGGTTCAGCAGGGCGTTGGCAACGCGGACTGCCAGGGTGGTCTCGCGGCCCGGGAGGGTTACGTGGACCGGCTCGGCACCGTGGCCGTAGATGACTGCGGGGATGCGGCCTGCGACGCGGGCACGGCGGGCGTAGCCCTTGCCGAATTCGGTGCGCAGTTCTGCTGCGAGCTTCTGCTCAGACATGTGTACTCCTTGATTACTGGTGTGCCGCCGAGGCGGCATGGTGATCAGCAAGGGCGGAGGTCTGGAGTGACCTTCCACGCCCGCGGGCCCGGGCTTGAGCGCCGGCCCGCCTTCGTCGAAGGAGGTTACAGACCCAGTCGATGACGGAGACACTTTCCCGGTTGTGAAACCAGGGGTGCTCTCCCTCGCCAAGGTATCCCCGAAAGTTTACCAGCGGTGCCTGGCAAAATGAAAACGGGCCATCGGACGCCGCTGGGGCGGCCGATGGCCCGTCTACGTACAGCAGTCCGGCGTTACGCCTTGCCGTCAAAGAGGCTGGTGACCGAACCGTCGTCGAACACTTCACGGATGGCGCGGGCAATCAACGGTGCGATGGACAGCACCGTCAGCTGCGGGAAGCGCTTCTCGGCAGGAATCGGCAGGGTGTTGGTGACCACCACTTCACGTGCACCCGACTCGGCCAGGCGCTGGGCTGCGGGATCGGAGAACACGGCGTGCGTGCAGGCAATGATGACGTCCTTGGCCCCGGCGTTCTTCAGGACCTGGACGGCGCCGGAAATGGTTCCACCGGTATCGATCATGTCGTCGATCAGGACGCAGGTGCGGCCTTCGACCTGGCCCACGACGGTCTTGGACACGGCCTGGTTGGGCACGGTCAGGTCGCGGCTCTTGTGCACGAAAGCCAAAGGGGCGCCGCCGAGGCGTTCGGCCCACTGTTCGGCAACGCGGACGCGGCCGGTGTCGGGCGAAACGACAGTGATGTTGTCAGCTTCCACCTTGGTGCGGATGTAGTCGGCCAGGAGCGGGATGGCCATCAAGTGGTCAACGGGGCCGTCGAAGAAGCCCTGGATCTGCGAGGTGTGCAGGTCCACCGACATGATGCGGTCAGCGCCGGCGGTCTTGTAGAGATCAGCGACCAGGCGGGCGGAGATGGGTTCGCGGCCACGGCCCTTCTTGTCCTGGCGGGAGTAGGGGTAGAACGGCGAAACCACCGTGATGCGCTTGGCAGAGGCGCGCTTGAGGGAGTCGATCATGATCAACTGCTCCATCAGCCAGTTGTTAAGCGGTGCCGGGTGCGCCTGGATAACAAATGCATCCGTACCACGAACGCTCTCGGCCGACCGCACATAGATTTCCCCGTTGGCGAAGTCGTACGCGTCCACCGGAAGGAGTTCGGTTTCCAGTTCCTTTGCGATTTCCTGCGCCAGCTCCGGATGTGCCCGTCCGGAGGCGAGAACCAGTTTCTTCTCGCCGTGTGCGGTAATTTCGCTCATTCCTATTTGCCTTCTTCTGTGGTTGCCGGGGATGGTGAAGATGTGGGGGCGGCAGCCAGCCGCGGTTCCAGTGCCGCTTCGGCAAGGCGGGCGGAGACGGAGCCTTCACGGTTTGCCAGGACCCAGCCTTCGGCGTTCCGCTGGGCGGCGACGTTCAGGGCAAGGGCGCCTGCGGGCACGTCCTTGCGGATCACGGCACCGGCACCGCTGTAAGCGCCGTCACCTACGGTCACCGGGGCCACGAAAACCGTATTCGAACCCGTGCGGACGCCCGAGCCGATCACCGTACGGTGCTTGTTCTCGCCGTCGTAATTGGCTGTGATGTTGCCGCAACCAATGTTGGTGTCCTCGCCGATTTCGGCGTCACCGGCGTACCCGAGGTGGGACAGCTTGGAACCGCGGCCAATGGTGACATTCTTGGTCTCATAGAAGGCGCCGATCTTGCCCGTCTCGCCAAGGACCGTGCCCGGGCGGAGGTACGTGAACGGTCCAACGCTTGCCTTGGCACCGATGGTGGAACCGGATCCGTGCGTGCGGACAACCTTGGCGCCCTCACCCACGTTCACGTCGGTGAGCGTCGTGTCAGGACCGACGACGGCGTCCCTCGCCACGGTAGTGGAACCGTGCAGTTGCGTATTGGGCAGCAGCCGGACGTCCTCGTCCAGGGTCACGGTGGAATCGATCCAGGTGGTGGCAGGGTCCACTACCGTCACACCGGCGCGCATCCAGGATTCGATGATGCGGCGGTTGTGCTCGGCGCCCAGCGCGGACAACTGGATGCGGTCGTTGGCGCCTTCAACCTGCCAGCGGTCATTGGTGACGACGGCGGCAACCCGGCCACCGGCGTCGCGCGCCAGGCCAAGGACGTCGGTCAAGTACATCTCACCCTGGGCGTTGTCCGTGGTGACGCTTTCCAGGGAGCTGCGAAGGACGGCGGCGTCGAAAGCGTAGATGCCGGAGTTGATCTCGCGGATGCTGCGTTCTTCTTCCGAGGCATCCTTGTGCTCGCGGATACCCAGCACAGTTCCGTCTTCGGCACGGAGGATCCGGCCGTAGCCGGTGGCGTCGTCCAGGACCGCGGTCAGGACCGTCACTGCGTTGCCCTGGGATTCGTGGGTGGAGACCAGTTCGCCCAGCAATTCACCCGTGAGCAGGGGAACATCGCCGTAGGTAACAACCACGGTGCCGGTGACTTCAAACTGGGCATCGAGGGCCTTCAGCGCCACTTCCACGGCGCGTCCCGTGCCGGGAACGTCGTCCTGGTCCACGATCAGGGCCTCGGGGTCCTGCGTGGAGATGTGCCCGGCCACGCGGTCACGCTCGTGGCGGACTACAAGGGCAAGCCTCTGCGGGTTAAGCGAACGGGCGGCGAGGATGGCGTGGCCAACCATGGAACGGCCGCCGATTTCGTGGAGAATCTTGGGAGTCCGCGACTTCATTCGCGTTCCGGCACCTGCGGCCAGGACGATGACCGCTGCGGGACCGGTGGTTTCGGGGCTCACGTACTGGCTCTCCTTGCTCGGTTTGTCCCGGATGACCCGGCTTCGGAATACTGCCATCCAAGCCTTGGACCCAGACACCGCTCGAGCCGTTCCAGGTACAGAGTGGAGCGCATTCCGACCGTTCCGCCCATAGGATTCGAACCTATACTCCACGGCTCCAAAGGCCGGGGTGCTGCCGTTACACCAGAGCGGACCGTGCATGCCCGGCGAACCCAAGTCCTGAGGCTTGGAAGCCTTCCCGGCTAACCGGGATGCACACACAAGAAACTAGTTTGCCATGACCTTTGCGTGCTTCGCGACTTGACCGGCGCGCACCGGCCCGGAAATGCCCGTTCGGCACGGTATCAGCGGTCCTGTCCGGCTCGAATACTGCCGGTGGTGCATGATGGACAAGTGAGCAAGCGCACTGAATTTTCCCGGTCAATCCCGTCCCGCGGGCCCTCGGAACACGCCTCCGGGGGCACCACGGTCCGTGCCAGGATGACCGGCCAACAACGTCGCGAGCAGCTCATCGGGATTGGCCGGTCATTATTCGCTGCCCGCGGGCTGGACGGCACCACCATCGAGGAAATCGCAGCGACTGCCGGGGTTTCCAAACCGGTCATCTACGAGCACTTCGGTTCCAAGGAGGGCCTCTACCGGCAGGTGGTCGATGCGGAATTCCGGATCCTGCTGGACTCCATCACCGAGGCCCTCAGCACCGAGGCCAAGCCCCGCGTCCTGGTGGAGCGGGCGGCCTTGGCCCTGCTGGGCTACATCGAGGAACGCACCGACGGTTTCCGCATCCTCATGCGCGACGCACCGCCGTCGCAACCCGAAGGTGCCTTCTCCACCCTGCTCTCGCATGTCACCGCCAGGGTGGAACACCTGCTGTCCGACGAGTTCGCCCGCCGCGGTTTCAGCGCCGCGGACGGTGCCATGTACGCGCAAATGCTCGTGGGCATGGTGGCGATGACGGGCCAATGGTGGCTGGACAGCCGGCAGCCGGACAAGAGGGCCGTAGCGGCACACTTGGTGAACCTGGCCTGGAACGGCCTGACCGGCCTCCAAAAGGAGCCCGCCCTCCGCTCCGCCCCCTGATCCTCTATCACATCCCAACGCCCCCACGGCGTTCCTCTATCACATCCCAACCGCTTGCGGGCGTTCCTCTATCACATCCCAACCGCTTGCGGGCGTTCCTCTATCACGGCGGATAGGATCCCGGAATGACTGCACTGCAGATTTACGCCCTCTTCCCCGGCACTGCGCGCGAGGCTCTTACCTTCTACGCGGGAGTCTTCGGCGGCACTCTTGCCCTCTACTCCTATGAGGAATTTGGACGCGTTGACGGACCGGCAGACGCAATCGCACACGGCGTCCTCGACGGACCAGTGAGCCTTGCTGGAGCCGACGCCTCGGAGGGTGGGACGAGCGTCCGCATGGAGTGCCTCATGCTCTCGCTCCTTGGCACAGCTGCCCCGGCGGTTCTCCACCAGTGGTTCGACAAACTCGCCGACGGCGGCAAGGTAGTCGATCCCTTGGGCCCGAAGCCGTGGGGCGCATCTGATGGTCAGGTGATAGACCGCTACGGCCTGCACTGGCTCCTGGGGTACGAACCGGCCCCACAAACCGACGGGACGTGAAAGAGCAACCCCCACAAACCGACGGGACGTGAAAGAGCAACCCCCACAAACCGACGGAAGGTGATAGAGCGTTGCTCGGGCGGGCTTATTCCCCGAGGACTTCAGCGGCTTCGAGCCACTCGAGCTCCAGGCCTTCCTTCTCCTCGAGGAGTTCCTGCAGCTTGGCGTTGAGTTCCCCGAGGGCGTCGAAGTCGCCGGATTCGGACTTGGTTGCCATCTGGGCGTGGAGCTTCTCCTCCTGCTGGGCCAACTTTCCGAGCTGACGGTCGATCCTGTTGAGGTCCTTCCGCGCTTCGCGTTTTTCGGCCTCGCTGGGTCCATCCGCCGACGTCGGAGCGGAACCTCCCGCAGAACCGGCGGTAGGTGCGGTGGAACCGCCGAGGGACCCGGAAGCCAGGGCGGCTTCGCGCAGTTCGAGGTACTGGTCCACGCCGCCGGGCAGCCCACGGAGCTTCCCATCACCGAGCAATGCCATTTGATGGTCGGTGACGCGCTCCAGCAGGTACCGGTCGTGGCTGACAACCACCAGCGTTCCGGGCCAGCCGTCCAAGACGTCTTCCACGGCGGCCAGGGTGTCGGTGTCGAGGTCGTTGGTGGGCTCGTCCAGCATGAGGACGTTGGGCTCCCCCACTAGCAGGCGCAGGAGTTGGAGGCGGCGGCGCTCACCACCGGACAGGTCGGAGACCGGCGTCCACTGCTTTTCCTTGGTGAAGCCCAGCTGCTCCACAAGTTGCCCGGCCGTGAACTCTTTGCCGCCAACGCTGAACGAGCGCTTCTCGCGTTCAATGACCTCAATGACACGGAGGTCCGAGACCTCGTCAAGTTCCTTCACGTCCTGCGTAAGGACAGCCGTGACCACGGTCTTACCGCGCTTGAGCCGACCCGACGTTGGTTGGATGTCGCCGTTCAGGAGCCGCAGCAGCGTGGACTTGCCGGCGCCGTTGACCCCCACCAGCCCCAGGCGCTCCCCCGGCGCCAACCGCAGCGTGATGTTGTTGAACAGCTTCTGCCCGGATTCGCCCCCCTCAAAATCGAGGGTGATGTTCTCCAGGTCCAGCACGTCCTTGCCCAGCCGGGCGGTGGCCATCTTGCTCAGCGCCACGGAGTCGCGGGGTTCGGGGACGTCGGAGATGAGCTCGTTGGCGGCTTCGATGCGGAACTTGGGCTTGGAGGTCCGGGCCGGTGCGCCACGCCTCAGCCAGGCGAGTTCCTTCTTGACCAGTTGCTGGCGCTTATTCTCGACGACGGCGGCCATGCGGTCGCGCTCGGCGCGCGCCAGGACGTAGGCGGCGTACCCGCCGTCGAACATGTCCACCATGGCGTCGTGGACTTCCCAGGTGTAGTTGCAGACCTCGTCGAGGAACCAGCGGTCGTGGGTGACCACCAGGAACGCGCCTTGGTTGGCGCGCCAGCGTGACTTGAGGTGCCGCGCCAGCCAGGCAACGCCTTCGACGTCGAGGTGGTTGGTCGGTTCGTCCAGCATGATGACGTCGTGGTCGCCGATGAGGAGCTTGGCCAGTGCCACCCGCCGCTTCTGGCCGCCGGAGAGCGAGTGCACGTTGGCGTGCCAGTCAACATCGCCTACGAGGCCGCCCATGATTTCCCGGATCTTCGGGTTCGCTGCCCATTCGTGGTCCGCCTGGTCGCCGACGATCGCGGCACCTACTGTCAGGTCGCCGTCGAGCACGTCGCTCTGGTCCAGGTAGCCCACAGTGACGTCGTTGCGTTTGGTGACCCGGCCCGAGTCCGGAGTGGATCGCAGCGCAAGCAGCCGCATGAGAGTGGACTTTCCGTCGCCGTTGCGGCCGACCATGCCGATCCGGTCGCCATCCTCCAAACCGAGGGTGACGCCGTCGAGCACGGTGCGGGTGCCAAAGGTGACAGAGAGGTTTTCGCCGCCAAGCAGGTGGGCCAATGGGTACTACTTTCTGGAGCTGGTGTGCAGGGAGCTGTTAAAGGCAGGGAGTTACTAAAGGAGGGTATCGGAGATGATCCGGGCGCCTGGCACGGGTCCGTGCACAGCGATGGCGTTGTGCCCCCGGTGTATCAGGTCTTCGGCCAGCACGGAGGCGGCAGCGGGATCCCTCGCCAGGAGGGCCACGGTGGGTCCGGAGCCTGAGACCATTCCGGCCAGGGCGCCTTGCGCCTCCCCAAGCCCGATTGTGTCGCGAAGCTGCGGGGCCAGGGCAATCGAGGCTCTTTGCAAATCGTTGACAAGGACCCGGCTCAGGGTTTCAGGATCGCCGTTCCGTAGGGCCTGGAGGATGGTTGGATCCACCTCCACGGGTTCCGGAACCTCCGCGCCTTCCGAATCCCGCAGCCCATCCAGCGTGCGGAATACGTCCGGGGTCGACAGTCCGTAGTCGGCGAAAACCAGCACCCAGTCTATCTGTGCTTTGGCCAGTGCCGGCGAGAGCTTGTCCCCTACCCCGAGCCCGACCGCGGTCCCGCCCAGGAGCGAGAACGGCACATCCGCGCCAAGTTCGGCGGCCACGTGGGCAAGTTCCTCGCGGGAGAGGCCGCTGTTCCACAGGGCATCGCACGCCAGCAGCGTGGCCGCGGCATCGGCGGACCCCCCGCCCATCCCGCCGGCGACGGGAACGCGCTTGGTGATCTCCAAGTGAACGCCGGTTGGTTTCTCCGACATCTCGGCCATCACGGCGGCTGCCTTGTAAGCAAGGTTGCGCTCATCCAGCGGGATATCGACGCCGTCCAGGTCCAAGGTGCTCGCGGGGCTGATGCTGACGGTGATCCCGGGGGCTTCCGTGCTGGTCGCAGCGACCTCCTCGTACAAGGACACTGCCAGGTAGACGCTGGCCACGGAGTGGTAGCCATCGGGTCGCAAGGGTCCCACGGCCAGTGAGACGTTGACTTTGCCGGGCGCTTTCACCCGGACCGTGCGTGCACGGAAGCGCTCCCCTTGGTAGGGCAGTTCCCCGGGCTTGCGGATTCCCGGGGTCATACTGCTGCCGGGTGGCGCGCTTCGGCGATCCGCACGTACGCGCCAATGTCCAGGACTTCGCCGCGTGCGGTGGGGTCCACCCCTGCAGCTACCAGGCACCGTTCGGCCTCCACGGCACCGCCTGCCCAACCGGCCAGCGCAGCCCTGAGCGTCTTGCGCCGCTGCGCAAACGCGGCGTCGATGACGGCGAAGACCTGGTCCCGCGTCACGTGGGTGGCGGGCGGCTCGTGGCGCGTGAATTCCACCAGGCCCGAATGGATCTTGGGTGCCGGCCAGAACACGTTCATGCCGATCACACCGGCCTTGCGCATGCGACCGTACCAGGCGGCCTTGACGGACGGGACGCCGTAAATCTTGGAGCCCGGCGACGCCGCGAGGCGGTCGGCCACCTCGTCCTGCACCATCACCAGGCCGTGGCGCAGGCCCGGGAAGTGCTGGAGCAAATGCAGCACCACGGGGACGGCCACGTTGTAGGGCAGGTTGGCCACCAAGGCAGTGGGCTCCACCGGCAGTTCGGTCACCTTCATGGCATCGGACAGCACCAGGTGGAAGCGCTCCTCGGCCTGGGGCCGCCAGGTACGGACGGTCTCCGGCAGCTTGCCGGCCAGCACGGGATCGATTTCGACGGCGACTACCTCGCGGGCCGCGTCCAGCAGGCCCAACGTCAGCGAGCCAAGGCCGGGTCCAACTTCCAGCACGGTCTCGTCCGGGTCGATGCCGGCCGCGGACACGATCCTGCGAATGGTGTTGCCGTCGATCACAAAGTTCTGCCCCAGGGTCTTGGTGGGGCGGACACCGATTTCCTCGGCTAACCGTCGGATGTCAGTTGCGCCCAGCAAAGGCGCGACGGCGGCGGGTTCGGAATTCGGTTCAGTCACCTAGGTATCGTATCGTCTGCGCCGGGCTAGGCTGCGTGCGCGCAGCCCCAGTCGCGGAGGCCGTTCTTGGCGTAGAGGCGGTTGGCGATATCGATCTGCTGTGCCTTGGTGGCAAGGTTGGCGGTCGGTGCGTAGGCGCCACCACCGTTGGCGAGCCAGGTGGGGCTGGAGAACTGGAGGCCGCCGTAGTAGCCGTTGCCGGTGTTGATGGACCAGTTGCCGCCGGATTCACACTGGGCGATACGGTCCCACATTGCTTCGTTGGGAGCACCGGTGGGGCCGCTGGATACGGGAGCGGCTGCCTTCGCTGCTGCCACCGGACGTGCCTTGGTTCCAACAGCCACCTTCTCGGTGACGGGCTGGGTGGTCACGTTGCTGGAGACCAGGGTGCGGGAGGCTTCACGGCCATCCACGAGGACCAGCTTGAACGTCTTGACCACGGAGCCGGCAACGCCCTTCTGCGTTACCTTTTCCTCACCCTTGTAGAGCTCCGCGCTTTCGCTCTTGACGCTCTCGAACGGGACTTCCTCGGTGGTCTCGGCAGTCTTGCTGGTGTCCACGCGGGAGACCTTGATGACCATGTCCTGGACAATGGGGGCGTTGCTCGGCTGGGAGACGCGGTCATTGGCACCCACGGTGATCCCGGCGTCCTTGAGGACCTCGGCGACGTCGGAGGCCGTGGTAGTGGTGCTGGTGTCCTTGCCGTCGGCTACGAGGCTGATGGTCTTGGGCGTGGAGATGGACACGAAGGAACCCTGGACTTCGAGGGAAGCATCCTTGGGCTGGGAAATTTCGGAAGAACCGGCCACGCCGAGTTCGCTGACCAGGCCTGCCACATCGGGAGCGTTGGTGTTGACCGTCTTCCGGGCGCCGTCCAGTTCGATGGAGACGGCCTTGGCGAGGTTGACGTTCACCACGGAGCCGTTTTCCACCCGGGAATCCAGCGCGGGGGTCACCCGGTCATCGTTCTTCAGTTCAACCTTGGCTGCCTTGACCACCTGGTCGACGGTTCCGCCAAAGGTCTGGATGGAGCTCACTTTTCCGTCGACGTTCAAGGTGACCGTCTTGTTGTTGCCCACGAAAGCAACGACACCGGCTACCAGTGCCACTAACACCAGCACCTGGGCGCCCACTTTGAGGAAACTGAACTTGCCGTCCGTTGTGAAGAACTTGATCACGTTTGCCCATAACTCTCAGACCATCCGGGCACGGGGAAAAGCGCAAAGAAACATACCAGCGGCAAAACAGAGGGGCCTGGCCCATGCCCGGTCCCACGCTTCACTGCCGGCTGCTGCGCCGTCACGACATTCAACTGGTGAGTCCGGATCATGCCGAACCAGTTGTCCGAAGGCCTTCCCCGACCCCGGCTATTTGGTTCACAGTAACCGATTTGTTATAAACGAGCCAATCAAAATGCATACCGGGTATTCAGCATCACATCGAATACCTGCACGTCAGATGGCCCTTATGCCCATGATCCGTAGGCATTGACGGTGTTTTCCGCGAGGCGCGAACACAGCTCGGAGAGGTCATCTCCAGTCACATCGGCCATGTAACGGACCGTGTAGGGAACCATGTAGCTTGCGTTGGGACGTCCCCGGTAAGGGTGCGGGGTGAGGAACGGCGAATCGGTCTCCACCAGCACCCTGGATGGTTCCGCGATGGCCAGGGCGTCCCTGAGGTTCTGCGCGCTCTTGAACGTCATGGTCCCGGCGAAGGACATGTACCAGCCGTTGTCATTGCAGATCCTCGCCAGATCCTCGTCGCCGGAAAAGCAATGGAAGACCACCCGCTCCGGAGCACCCTCTTCCTTGAGCACCTGCACCACGTCGTCGTGGGCATCGCGGTCGTGGATCTGCAGGGTGAGGTCAAGGCGCTTGGCAATATCTATGTGGCGCCGGAAGGAATGGCGCTGATGCGCCAGTCCGTCGCCGTGCGTGCGGAAGAAGTCCAGGCCGGTCTCGCCGATGGCACGGATCCTGGGATGGCGGGCAAGGTCTTCGATCTCGGCGAGCGCTGATTCCAGCTCACCGCGTCCGGCGTAAACGGGAGCATCGTTCGGATGGATCGCCACTGCGCCCAGAAGCCGCGGGTCGGCTTCCACCGCTTGCACGGTGAACCTGGAGGACCCGAGGTCGCACCCTACCTGGATGGCTCCTTGAACACCGACGGCGGCGGCCGCATCCATGGCGTCGGCGACGCTTACCTCGATCAGGCCGTGCCGGAAGTCCAGGTGCGTGTGGTTGTCCATCACGGGGACGGGGAGCGCTTGGGGCGCGGGTGGATATTCCTTGCGCGATGCCTTGGCATCGTCTGGGTCTGCGGACGAGCGATAGGGAGCAGGGGCGAGGGAATTGCACATGCTCCCACCTTATTCGGACCGCGGTCCTCCCCCATCCCCGCGGCCCGCGGTGACGAACTCCATGCAGCACACAAATTCCCCCTGCACTATGTCAGCGACGCCCAAAGTCTGGGTAGGCTGGAACGGACAAGGCGGCCAACGCCGGCACGTTGCCGGGCGGGCGGCCACGGCTGAAGGGCATTCCATGGAGTCCAAGCGACGCGCCACTGTTGAACCAGCTTCTTTTCCGGGCGGGGCGTACAGCGCTGTGCCCTTGGACGCTGCAGACAACGGGAATGCGTCGCGCAACCCGGACGCCGTGCACAACGGGCACAAGCCGCACGTCATGGACGCCGAACGCTTCCACGATTCCAGCCAACGGATCCTCGGTGCGATCAGCAAGGTGATCGATGGGAAGGCCGACGCCGCCAAGTTGGCCCTGACGGTCCTCCTGGCCCAGGGGCACCTGCTGCTTGAGGACGTGCCGGGAGTAGGAAAAACACTGCTGGCCAAGACGCTTGCCAGAACCGTTGACTGCACGGTTTCCCGGATCCAGTTCACCCCGGACCTCCTGCCTTCGGATGTCACGGGCGTCTCCATCTATAACCAGTCCTCCCGGCAGTTCGAGTTCCGGCCCGGGGCCGTTTTCGCAAACATCGTGATTGGTGACGAGATCAACCGTGCTTCGGCCAAGACCCAGTCCGCACTGCTCGAGTGCATGGAGGAGCACCAGGTCACCGTGGACGGGCACTCCTATCCGTTGGCCCTGCCGTTCATGGTGGTCGCTACCCAGAACCCCATCGAGATGGAGGGCACCTACCCGCTTCCCGAGGCCCAGCGCGACCGTTTCATGGCGCGCATCTCCATGGGCTACCCGGACCGGGATGCGGAAATCGAAATGCTGGAGACCCACCAGGCTGTTTCGCCCTTGGCCAAGGTGACGCCGGTGGTCACCGCCAACGACGTCGCAGCCATGATTGCCACGGTCCAGCAGGTGTACGTGTCCCCTGCCATCAAGGAGTACACCGTAGCCATAGGCCGCGCGACCCGCGAAAGTGCCCGGTTGCGGCTGGGTGCCAGTCCGCGCTCCTTGCTCCAGTTGCTGCGCGCCGCGAAGGCAACCGCTGCCTTGGACGGCAGGGACTTCGTTCTCCCTGACGATGTAGTGGACGTCGCCGAGTCCGTCCTGGCGCATCGCATCATCCTGGACAGGAAAGCGGCGAGCGCCGGCGACACCCCCCAGACCGTCCTGCGCGGAATCCTTGCCTCGCTCCCGGTCGCCCAGGAACCGCCCGGCGCGTGGCGCAGGGATAAGCAAAGCGCCTAGGCGGTCCGGATGGCACTCGTGGATCGGCTTCCCAAGCATCTGTTCACCAACCGGGGTTGGGGTTTGCTGGCCGCAGGCGTGGTGTCCATCGTCTGTGCCCACATCATGGGCCGGCGCGACTTGCTCACCTTGGCAGTGTTCCTGATTTTGCTGCCCCTTGTGGCACTGGCGGGGGTCCGTGTCCTCAAACCAAAATTCCAGGTGTACCGGGAGTTCAATCCCTCCACTGTGGAAACCGCCATGGCAACCACCGTGCGGTTGGCCGTGGCCCGTACCTCGTACGGCACCGGTCAGGTGGTCATGGAGGAGCAGCTTCCGCCCCGTTTCGGGGATCCGCCTGCGTTCCGTTTCCCTGCACGCTCCGCCACCGGCGGAAGCAGCCGCTATGAGTACCATCTCCGTTCCGGGAAGCGCGGCCAATTCCGGATCGGTCCGGTCACCGCGGAGTTCAGCGATCCGTTTGGCCTGTCCTTGCGCCGCCATTCAATCGACGACGGCGACCTCCTCACCGTGACGCCCGCCGCCGTCGAACTTCCCGCGACGGGACTTGCAGGGGCCCGGGGAAATGACGGCGTCACGGCAACCCGGATCCGCGCCAACCCGAGCGATGACGACATCATGACCCGCGAGTACCGCCATGGTGATCCGATGCGCCGGGTTCACTGGCCGGCAACGGCGCGCCACGGGCAATTGATGGTGCGCCAGGAAGAGTCCGTGACCACTCCCGAGGCCACGATCGTCCTGGACCAGCGGCTGGCAGCCTTTGCCCCAAGCACCGGTTCAGTCCTCGGGAGCCATGACGAGGACACTGATCTGCTGACCACGCCCGGTTTCGAGTGGGTGGTGACGGCTGCAATGTCCATCAGCGCACACTTGTCCGAGCGGAACTATTCGCTGCGAATGTTGGACGCCTCGGGGCATCCCGCCTTCAGCCACTCAAGATCCGCTCCTGACGCCACCGCGGAGGAATTCAGCGGGGCGGGCGGTTTGCACGCCATCGCCGAGGGCCTGGCAGCAATTGAGTTGACCGGTCCCCGGCATCACCGGCCCGAGCACGCCCGCCAGGACGAAGAAGCGTCTGCGGACCGGCGCAACCCGGGCAGGACCCCTGCAGCCGTCCGAGGTCCTGGCCGCGCCGCCAGGAATGTCGATGAATCGCCGGAAGGCGGAGACTCGGCATTCGATGATCTGCTCATGGACAAGCTCGCGGCCCATCGGCTGCGCGGCCCCCTCCTGGCGCTGCTTGGCAACCTGACCGTGCCCGAGGCCAAAGCCCTGGCTCCGGCTGCAGCCTATGGTGCCAACGCTTTTGCGCTGCTGGTTACTGATTCTTCCCGCAACAACGAGCAAGTCCTGGAGATTCTGCGGCAGGGTGGATGGCGGGCCGTCGCCGTTACGTCAAGGACGCCGTTGGCGGCTGCCTGGGCGGCGTTTGATGAGGGCGGAATGGTTGCTGCGGCTGCGGCCGCCATGGACGTCCGACGGGGAGCGGCGGTGCCGCGATGACCGTCACTTCGCGGCCGAGCGCAGATCCCCGGAGCAAAACTTCGACGCCGGGCACACGGCGCCGCACCTCGGGCCCGGGTCCTGGCGTTTTCCCTTGGGCGATGGCCGGGGCCATTTCCGTGGGCGTACTGGGTGCCGCGCTTTCACTGAACGGGGTTTTCCGGGGTTGGGCGTGGTTCATGCCGCTGATCACCACCGTGGTTGCCGTGGCGCTGACGCTGGCCGTGCTGCGCTCCTTGCGCGTGCAACCGTTGCTGGCCACCATTGGCTCCTTGGCTTCCCTGATCGGGGTCCTGGCTTTCACGTTCTGCCGGCAGGAAAGCCTCCTGGGGTTCATCCCCACGCCGAAGACGCTCCAGGCAGTGGGAAGGCTCATCAAGCGTGCCGGGGAAACCGTGGTTTCCGAGAGCGCTCCAGTAGCTCCAAACGTCGGCATCGTCTTTGTCACGTGCGCTTGCCTTGGGCTTTTGGTGGTTTTGATCGATGCCTTGGCCGTCCCCCTTTCCATGCCTGCGGCGAGTGGCATCGGCCTGCTGGCCATCATGGTTGTTCCGGCCACCATCAAACCGCAAAGCGTCGGCGTGCCGGGCTTTATCGGCGCAACCATCGGGTTCCTGCTGATCCTCGGTTGCAGCCAATGGTTCGCTCCCGACTCCCGGCTGCAATCCGGGGCTCCGCGGGGCGCTGGCCAG
Organism: Paenarthrobacter sp. PAE-2; assembly: GCF_026013155.1. Taxonomy (NCBI): domain Bacteria; kingdom Bacillati; phylum Actinomycetota; class Actinomycetes; order Micrococcales; family Micrococcaceae; genus Paenarthrobacter; species Paenarthrobacter sp. PAE-2. Next base: position 131,138 of record NZ_JAPDNV010000001.1, read on the forward strand.
TTCAAGCGCTTGGTGGTCACAGGGGTGCTGACCCTTGGCCTGGCGATGGTGGTGCCGCTGGCAATACCGGGTTTCGACAACGGCACCTTCCCGCAAGGCTCGCGGCTCACGCCCTGGGGAACCTCGAACGGGCTCAACCCCATGATCACCCTGGGCAACAGCCTCCGCAGCCCCAGCGGCGCGGGCCGGATTACTTACGCCACCAGTTCCAGCGGACCGTTGTACCTGCGCTCGGTCACCATTGACCACTTCGACGGCGAAACCTGGGCGCCGGACGATCGTGCCGGCTCGCGGCGGGCGGGGGCGGACCGGATCGAGGCCGGATACTCCGTCCAGGGAGAAATAGTCAACGCCGTCACGTCCATCAACGCAGGACTGTTCACCAGCCCGTATCTGCCTGCACCCTTTGCACCGGTGTCCGTCAACGGGCTCAACGGACGCTGGACGTGGGACCCCGACACGCTGAGCATCATGAGCACGGAAACCAGCACCCTGGCACAGCGGTACGTCGTGTTTTCTGCGGCGCCCAAGGTCACCGCCCAGGCTTTGTCCCAGGCGAACGCTGCGCCCCGCTCCATTTCCGAGGACTTCCTGCGCATCCCCGGAAACCTCCCGGGCATCGTCCGGGACACAGCCCGGACGGTAACGGCATCGGCGGGCAACAATTACGCCAAGGCGCTGGCCATCCAGAAATACCTCCGCTCAGGCGAGTTCATCTACTCCCTCCAGGCTCCGGTTCAAAACGGGTATGACGGCAACGGCCTGTCCGTCCTGGCGGATTTCCTTTCCGTCAAGAGCGGCTACTGCGTCCATTTCGCATCGGCGATGGCTGTGATGGCGCGGGTTGAGGGCATCCCCAGCCGAATCGCCGTCGGGTACGCACCGGGCCGGCTGACCGGCGAATCCGTGGCGTTGGTGGGCCAAGGTTCCTTCCCCGAGTATGAAGTGGACGCCCGTGACGCCCATGCATGGCCGGAACTGTACTTCGAAGGCCTCGGGTGGGTTCCTTTTGAGCCGACGCCTTCCCGCGGCGTCGTTCCCGAATATGCCACCGAGGCTTCCACTACCGGGAACCTCAGCACGAACACCGATGAGAAGGACGTTCCCAGCACCGCGCCGACGCCCGTTCCCACCACGGCGCCGCTGCCCGGTATCGACACCCCGGCCCAAGGGCCTGTTCAGGGCAACCCGCTTCCCGCTATTGCCGCGACATCCGCCGCCGTCGTCCTCCTGGCTGCGTTCCTGGGTTCTCCGCGCATTACCCGCTCCGTGCTTCGTCGCCGCCGGCTGAAGCGCCGGAAACCCGGGGACGATCAGCCGCTCCCGGAGTACCCGTCCGCAGGATTGGCGTGGGCCGAGTTGCTGGCCCTGGCCACGGACTTTGGCGTACCCTCCACGCCAAGCGAAACCCCACGGCATTTCTCGGCAAGGTTCCGCTCCAGCCCGGTGCTTGGTGACCCTGGCGGGTTCGACGACGCCGCTCACCGGGCGGTTGCCTCCCTCGCCGCCGATTTCGAACGTCAGCGCTATGGCCGCCCCTCGGATACCGCTGCCGCGTCCGCAGCGTCCAGGATCGCCGTCATCCGTGAGTCGCTGCGCAACAATTCGGGCTGGTGGGTCCGTTTCCGGGCGGACTGGCTTCCGCCGTCGTTGATGCGCCGGTGGCTCCACGCGCTCGGCGCGCCTTTCCGGGCTCTGGCCTCGGTCACGAGGCGGGCCGGTTCCGGGCTTGCCAGGTCATGGCGGGGGTTGCGGCAGCTGCTCCCCCAGCGCCGCTGACCGCGCGGGGTCACAGCCGGACCCACACAGGGCCGCATAGGGCCGCACAGTAAAAAGACCCTGCCCCTCGGAACGTGTGGTTCCAGGGGCAGGGTCTTTCCTGCATCTACCGGCTTGTTGCGGGAGCGGTGGACACGGAAGGGATGCTAGTCGGCGTAGGGGTCCGCGATACCTACGTACTGGGTGTAGAGGTACTCTTCGATGCCCTCTGCGCCGCCTTCGCGGCCCAGGCCGGACTGCTTGACGCCGCCGAACGGAGCAGCGGCGTTGGAGATGACTCCGGCGTTCAGGCCGAGCATGCCGGTCTCGAGCTTCTCGCTGACACGCAGGCCGCGGTTGAGGTCCTTGGTGAAGACGTAGGCAACCAGGCCGTATTCGGTGTTGTTGGCCAGGCGGACTGCGTCGTCTTCGGTGGAGAACGTGATGATCGGGGCAACCGGTCCGAAGATTTCTTCCTTGAGGATGCGGGCGTCCTCGGCCACGTTCTTCAGCACGGTGGGCTGGTAGAAGTAGCCGGGACCGTCGACGGCGGCACCACCGGTGACTGCCTCGGCGCCGCCTGCGACTGCCTCGCTGACCAGGGCGTGGACGCCGTCGCGGGCTTTGCCGTCGATCAGCGGGCCAACCTTGGATTCGGGCTCGGTGCCGCGGGCGGTGGTGAGGGAACCGATCTTCGCTGCGAACTTCTCAGCGAAAGCGTCGGCAACGGACTCGTGGACGATGAAGCGGTTGGCTGCTGTGCAGGCCTCGCCCATGTTGCGCATCTTCGCAGCAATGGCGCCTTCAACGGCCTTGTCCAGGTCGGCGTCTTCGAAGACGACGAACGGGGCGTTGCCGCCCAGTTCCATGGAGGTGCGCAGGACCTTGTCCGCGGCCTCACGGATGAGGGCCTGCCCCACCGGGGTGGAGCCGGTGAAGGAGATCTTGCGGAGACGGTCATCCTTGATCAGCGGGCCGGTGACGGCACCTGCGGTGGAGGTCTGGATGACGTTCAGGACACCTGCGGGAAGGCCGGCTTCCTGCATGACCTGTGCAAAGAGGAGGCTCGTCAGCGGGGTGAGGTTGGCGGGCTTGAGCACCATGGTGCAACCGGCGGCAACCGCGGGGGCAATCTTGCGGGTGGCCATGGCCAGCGGGAAGTTCCACGGAGTGATCAGCAGGCAGGGACCCACGGGCTTCTTCTGGACCAGGAGGCGGTTCTTGCCGTCCGGGGCTGCGGAGTAGCGGCCGGAGACACGGACTGCTTCTTCGGAGAACCAGCGCAGGAACTCGGCACCGTAGGTTACTTCACCGCGGGCTTCGGCCAGGGGCTTGCCCATTTCGAGGGTCATCAGCAGTGCGAAGTCTTCGGCACGCTCTGTCACCATGTCGAACGCCCGGCGCAGGATTTCGCCGCGTTCGCGCGGTGCCGTGCGGGCCCAGTCGGCCTGGGCAGCAGCGGCTGCGTCCAGGGCAGCGGCGCCGTCTTCCGGACCGGCGTCGGAGATGCTGAGCAGCACCTTGCCCGTGGCCGGGTCCTCAACATCAAAGGTCTTTCCGGATCCCGCGGGGCGCCACTGACCGTTGATCAGCAGGCCAGTAGGGACGGAAGCCAGCAGTTCGCTTTCGCGTTCAGCCGTGACAGTCATGGCGACTCCTTCGTCTTGGGTGCTTTGGAGTGTTGCACCACTAGGGTTCCTTGCCAGAAGTGGCTTGAATTACTGCCACGGTACTGCCCGGCCGGAAGGAGTGTCTACGCCTGTGCGCACTGCACAGCGCCCCCTTAATTGTGCAGCTGCACAGCACTTCCTAGCGCGCCGCGAGGACCGCCGCGTAGAGTTCGCGCTTGCTGATGCGGGCATCTTCGGCAACTGCGGCCACGGCCTCTTTCAGGCGGATGCCTTGGGTTACCAGCTCATTGACAGCCGCCACGTGGTCTTCCGGTTTTCCGGGCGCCTGTTCAGGTGCACCGCCCACCACCACGGCGATTTCCCCACGGACCTCGTTGTTCTCGGCCCATTCCAGGAGTTCGCGCAAGGACCCGCGGATGACTTCCTCGTAGGTTTTTGTCAGCTCACGGCACACCGCTCCACGCCGCTCCGGACCAAACCGCTCATGGAGGGCACGCAACATCACTTCGAGCCGGTGCGGGGCCTCGAAGAACACCATGGTGCGGCGTTCGTCGGCCAGCTCGCCCAGCCGGGAATTCCGCTCCCCGGATTTGCGGGGCAGGAAGCCTTCAAAGCAGAAGCGGTCCGTCGGGAGGCCGGACAACGCCAGGGCAGTCAGCACCGCCGAAGGGCCGGGAACCGCGGTGACGGTCAGGCCCGCGGCAACAGCGCCTTCGACCAGACGGAAGCCGGGGTCGGAAACCGCAGGCATGCCCGCGTCACTGACCATGAGGATGCTCTTGCCCTCGCGCACCTGGTCCAGAAGTTCGCCGGTCTTGGCCACCTCATTGTGCTCGTGGTAGCTGATCACGCGGCCGGATACCTCAACGCCAAGGGCTTGGACCAGGCGATGGAGCCGGCGGGTGTCCTCCGCAGCGATGATGTCCGATGTGCCGAGGAGCTCGATCAGCCGCGAGGATGCGTCGCCCACATTGCCGATCGGTGTGGCGGCCAGGACGATCCTGCCAATACCGGGGGTTCCCCGCTCCGGAGACTGCACGGTTTCCGGAGCGGAAAATTCATCATCCAGGGGGTTCTCAACAGGGGTGCTGCGTTCTTCGTCCACTTGCCAAGCCTACTGCCCCGGCCAGCCGTTCAAAGGCAGTTCCGGTTTCTCCCAAGGACGGAAAGGTAGCATGGGGCGGGTGAACCAGTCGTCCGTTCCTGCCACCGATTCCGGAACTGCCGAATCGCCGGTCCCCTCCCGGGACACCGACGGAACGGCGGCCGCTGACACGAAAGAACCGGTAAGGGAACTGACTACTTGGGAGCTCCCGCAAAACCACCGAAAGGACGCCCGGCTTAAGCCGCGCGGGCTGGAGCGGCAATCCTGGATCGCACGGCCGGCTGAAGCCTTCACCTCGAAGAGCCTCCGGAACCGCCTCATTGGCGGCATTCACAGCTGGCGGGACTACCCGCCGTCGTTGCGTCTCTGGTTTTGGCTCATCCCTGCCCTGACCGCCGTCCTGGCCGGCGTACTCCGCTTCGTCCGCCTTGAGGTTCCGCACAGCCTCGTGTTCGACGAGACCTACTACGTCAAGGACGCCTACTCCTACCTGGTGAGTGGCTACGAACGGAGCTGGCCGGCCAAGGCCAATGATTCCTTCAACGCCGGCAACCCCGACGTCCTCCTGAACAGTCCTGAGTATGTAGTCCACCCGCCTGTGGGCAAGTGGATGATCGCGTTCGGCATGTGGCTTTTCGGAGCAGACAACCCCTTCGGGTGGCGATTCGGCGCGGCTTTGATCGGTACACTGACGGTTTTCCTGGTGTCCCTGATCGCACTCAAGCTCTTCCGCTCGCACACCCTCGGTCTGGTTGCCGGAGTGCTGCTTGCAGTGGACGGCCACCACCTGGTGCTCTCCAGGACATCCCTGCTGGATATTTTCCTGGCCTTCTGGATCCTGGCTGCGTTCGGCGCCTTGCTGTTGGACCGCGACGACGGCCGCCGTCGTTTGGCTTCCCGGCTCGCCGCACAAGCGGCTGCTTCGCCCGGCGGGGTGCCATCCCCGCTTCAACTCCTCTCCGGACCATGGCTGGGCATGCGTTGGTGGCGCCTGGTTGCGGGCCTATGCCTCGGCTTGGCGGTGGGCACCAAGTGGTCCGCCCTCTCCTTCGTGGCCGTGTTCGGTCTGATGACGGTCTTCTGGGACATGAGTGCCCGCAGGATTGCAGGAATCCGGAGCTGGGCCAGCGCGGCGATCATCAAGGACGGCATCGCGGCCTTCTTCACCATCATCCCCGTCGTATGCGTGACGTATGTGGCCACCTGGACCGGGTGGTTCCTGTCCAAGGACGCCTATTACCGCCAATGGGCTGCCACCAACCCTTCGCCCGGCTGGGACTGGCTGCCCAACCCGATTCGCTCCCTGGCGCACTACCACCTGGAGGCGTACAAGTTCCATCAGGGCCTCAGCTCGGACCACCCATACGAATCGAGTCCCTGGACGTGGCTGGTGATGGGCCGGCCCACGTCCTTCTACTACCAGGCCCCCAAGCAGGGCACGTCCGGTTGCGTTGTTGAAACGTGCTCCTCGGCGATCCTTCCAGTCGGAAACCCCGTCGTGTGGTGGGGCGGCACCATTGCCCTGGTCATCCTTCTTTTTTGGTGGGCGGGCCGGCGTGACTGGCGTGCCGGAGCCATCCTGGCCGGGGTCGCCGCAGGCTATCTCCCGTGGTTCATGTATCCCGAACGCACCATGTTCGTGTTCTATGCAGTGTCCTTCGAGCCCTTCCTGGTCCTTGCCCTCACCTACGTCCTCGGCTTGGCGCTGGGGCGGAGCAACGATCCACCCTGGCGGCGCCGCTCAGGGCTGTACGTCGTGGGTCTCGTGGTGATGCTCGCTGTGATTGCCACGGCATTCTTCTACCCCGTCCTGACGGCAGAGGTCATCAGTTACCAGGACTGGCGGATGAGGATGTGGATGCCTTCATGGATTTAGGCTGATCCATGGAAGAGATGCGCGGGCAACGGCACATAGCCAAGCCCGGAAAGCGAGGAGGGTCGTGAGGGAAGCAAGCACAGAGCTTCTGGTGGAGGCCGATGAGGACAGCAACGTCACGGACCTCCTCCTGGAACGGTGCAACAAAGATCCCTTTGGCATCCTCTATGCCCACAAGACACCCAACGGCTGGTTGAACGTCACGGCATCCCGGTTCCTGGCCGACGTCAGCGCACTCGCCAAGGGCCTGATTGCAGGAGGACTCAACCCCGGAGATCCGGTGGCTGTCCTCTCCCGCTCCAGCTTTGAGTGGACGCTGGTGGATTTCGCCATTTGGATGGCCGGCGGGGTTACCGTTCCCATTTACGAGACGTCATCGGCAAGCCAGATCGAATGGATCCTGGTGGACTCCGGAGCCCGCCGCGTCTTCGTCGAGGACACAGCCAAGGCTGAACTGGTCCGGACTGTGGTGGACAAGTCGGCCGCCCTGGGTGATGACCTGGTCACCATCATCCGCATGGAACACGAAGGTGAGGCACCGCACCTGACCAGCGTGTCCGCCGTCGGGACCGGCATCACCGACGCTGAGCTGGAACGGCAACGCAGCGCCGCGAACCTGGCTGATGTCGCATCGATTGTCTACACCTCCGGCACCACGGGCAGGCCAAAGGGGTGCGAAATCACCCATGGCAACTTTGTCCGCATCACCCGCAACGTCATTCCTTTCCTGCCTGAACTGCTCATGCAGCCGGGGGCAAGGACCCTGATGTTCCTGCCGTTGGCCCATGTCCTGGCGCGGGCAGTGCAGGTGGTCTCAATGACCGGCGGGATCACCATGGGCCACAGCGCAGGAGCGAGCGGGTTGATGGATGACCTCGGCGCCTTCAAACCGACGTTCCTGCTGGCTGTCCCCCGCATCTTCGAAAAGGTCTACGCCGGAGCCGGGCACAAGGCTGCCATGAGCGGCAAAGGGCGGCTCTTCGCCGCGGCATCGTCAACGGCCGTGGAATATTCGACGGCGGCTGCCCTCGCCTCGCGCGGGCAGGGCACCGGGCCCGGCTGGACGTTGCGCGCCAAGCATGCGGTGTTCAACAAGCTCCTCTACCCCAAAGTCCGTGAGGTCTTCGGCGGGGCCGTGGGCTACACGGTTTCCGGCGCCAGTCCCCTGAGCCTTCGGGAGAACCACTTCTTCCACGGGGCCGGCGTTCCTGTCCTGGAAGGCTACGGGCTGACCGAAACCACTGCCCCCTGCACGGTCAACACACCCAGCATGTTCCGCATCGGCACCGTAGGCATTCCCCTCCCCGGGACCACCATCCGGATAGCCGCCGACGGAGAAATCCTGGTGAAGGGCATCGGCGTCTTCAAGGGTTACCACAACAACCCGGCCGCCACGGAGGCAGCGTTCGTCGACGGGTTCTTCCGAACGGGAGACCTCGGCGAACTCGACCAGGACGGATTCCTCACCATCACCGGCCGCAAGAAGGACCTGCTGGTCACTGCCGGTGGCAAGAACATCGCCCCGGCACCGCTGGAGGAGAAGCTCCGTGAACACCAACTGGTGGGCCAGGCAGTGGTCGTCGGCGATGGAAAGCCGTTCGTTGCCGCATTGATCGCCCTCGATCCTGAAGGACTCGCGGATTGGTGCGCGGAGAACAAGCTCGGTGCGCTTTCCCTCCAGGAAGCATCCACAGACCCGCGGGTACGCGCTGAAGTGCAGTCCGCCGTTGATGAAGCCAACAAGCTGGTGTCCGCCGCAGAGTCCATCCGGAAGTTCGACTTCATCACCAGCGAACTCACCGAAGAATCGGGCCACCTCACGCCGTCGCTGAAGCTGAAGCGCGATGTGGTGACGAACGACTTCGCCAAGCTGGTGGAGAAGCTCTACGCAAAGTAGCGCCACCTGGGCTGAAAAGCAGCCTTACCGCGTGGTGCTTGCTGATTCCTTCGTGGGGTCTGCAGCCTCGGCCTCAACATCGGCAGCTTCGTCGGCATCCGCCGACTTGGCTCCCAGACCGCGACGACGGCGCGTGGGCCACGTCAGGATGAAGGTCACCGTGGCTGCCAGGAACACCAGGGCGCCGATGACGATTCCGGCATCGACCCAGAACTGGCCGGGGAAAAGGCGGATGAGCGTATCCTCGAGCGAGAAAGTCCACGTGCCGCTGGCGAAGAAGATGCGGTGGAACTCGGTGAAGAACTGCTGCCAGCTCAGGACAGCCAACACGGCAAGACCGATGATGATCACCAGCGTGACGATCGAGCCGGCGAACAGGCCGCGGCGGACACCGCCGTCGCTCTTCTTCCGGAGGTACATGATGGCGATGAAGCTCAGGATGATCAGCAGGAGGCCGGCCCCGAAGGAAGACAGGATGACCAGCTTGACGTCGGCCATGTGGGAAACTTCGGAGTCCTTGAACAGCTGGTTGCCGTCCTCATGAACCAGGCCGCCCAAGTACCGCGGACCAGCCCAGTTGCTGAGGTAGTCCACGGCGTAGGAGCCGTAGGTCATGCGGTCCTCGGTGCTGAACCCGTAGCCGTCCCCGGGGAAACCCGGCCGGTTGTACTCGATCCAGAGGAACAGGGGGCTGGCTACTGCACGGACGGCAAGCACCAGCAAGATGATGGGAAAGAAAATCGCGAGCAGCACTTGGAAGATGCGGGGCGCCAATGGCTTCACCTTGGCCGCTTGCTCGCGCTCTGCGTTGCGGCGGGCAACTTCCTCTTCGGGCGGACGGACCTGAAGGGCCGACGTCGGTAACGGCTCCGAGTGCGACGCGCCGCCGGTTGGTTTGCCGGCAGGGGAAGAACCTGCGAACAGCGGGGGCTCGGGCTCAGTTTCCGCAGCTTCGGCGGCCTTGCGGCCGGCGCGGCTTTCGGGCTGGGTTCCAGCGCGGCTTTCGGGCTGGGCTCCCGTCGGGGCCGCGGGTTGGGATCCAGTCGTGGGCGCCGGCTGGGCTTTTGTTGCTGCATCGGCTGGGGCGGAGTTCCCCGCAGCCGACGTGGCGCCGGACGATGCGGGCTTCATCCATTCGAAGGCCGGTTCATCGGGATCGTCGTGGACGTCCGTGTCCGGTTCTTGTGGTTTCGGGCTCTTGTCGCTCACAGCGGTTTCACTTCCGTAGGCATCGACCGGCCACTGCGTGCTGCCGGATTCTTGTCTGCATTCGAGCCTACAGTCCGCCCTTGCACCGAAACAGGAGCCACCCCGCCGTCGGCAAGATTGAAACGTAACTGTAAGGTGCCTACGCAGCTATGCCCCGGTATCCGGCGTCGTTCGTTTCCAGGTCTCCCGTTTCCCCGGCGCGGAAGGCACGTCCGCCCAGCAGCAGCGCGTACACCCAGTAGGCGGCGAGGACCATCGCCCCGATAGTGATCTTGGCCCACACCGGCAAGGGGCTGGGCGTCACGAATGCTTCTACGACGCCGGAGACAAGCAGCACCAGAACCAGTCCCAGCGTAACGGTCACCAAGGACCGGCCTTCCTCCGCAACAGCCTGGAGCCGGGTTCTCGGGCCCGGTTGGACCATGGCCCAGAAGATCTTTAATCCGGCTGCGCAAGCAATGAAGACGGCCGTCAGTTCCATCAGGCCATGCGGGAGGATGTAACTGAAGAAGATGTCCAGCTTCCCGGTCGCCACGAAGACTCCGGCCGCGGCTCCTACCGCCTGGGCGTTGAGGAAGAGGATCATGGGCACCCAGAATCCGGTGATGCCGAAGGCAACAGCCTGCGCGGAGATCCAGGCATTGTTGGTCCACACGGCACCGGCGAATGATGCTGCGGGATTTTCGGAATAGTAGTCGATGAAGTCGTCCTCGACGTACCGGCGGATATTGTCGTCGCTGCCGAATACCGCCCGCAAGGCCTCCGGCGAGGTACCGATCCACAACGCATACGCCCCACCCACCGCCAAGAAGAAAAGTCCGCACCACACGGTCAGCCAACGGATCCGGTAGAAAGCCGCAGGCAACGCGATCACAAAGAAGTGGGCCAGGTCTTCCATGAAGTTGGACCTGGCCCCTGTAAACCGGGTACGGGCCTGGGCCAAGGCTGCGGACAGGGACGACGACAAGGCCGATTCCGGCGCCACGGAACGGATCAGCGAGAGGTGCGCTGACACGGTTTGGTACAGCCTCAGCAACTCGTCGGCCTCTTCCCCGGTCAGCCGCCGTTTATGGGCCAGGTAAGTAAGCCTGGACCATTTGCTCCCGTTGACGGCTGAGAAGGCATCAATGTCCACGGCTCCACCCTAGTCCCTGACACGCGCGCGGCAGCGGGGACGCGGCTAGACTCAGTGCAGCAAAGGCAGGTCATGCTTTTCGCAGGGCAAAAAGCTACGAGAGAGGCGGCGCCCGGTTGAGTTCAATCGTCACAGGCGAGGCAGTAGTCCTTGAACTGCGCCCAGCATCATTCGCCGCCCGCGCCCTGGGCCTGGTCCTGGACGTCATCGCGAACGTCGTGCTGCTCATCCTGCTGATCATCCTCGTCGGCTTCGCCGCACCGGACCTGGACGCGGCCGCAACGCGGGCCATCATCCTGGCCTGCGTCGTTTTCTCGTTCGTCATCGTCCCGGTCACGGTGGAAACCCTCACCCGTGGTCGTTCCCTGGGCAAGCTTGCCGCAGGACTCCGCATTGTCCGCGACGACGGCGGTTCCATCCGGTTCCGGCATGCGGTTATCCGCGGCCTGCTCGGATTCCTCGAAATCTACGTGACGTTTGGTGGACTCGCCATTGGTGTGGCGCTGTTCAGCGAGAAGTCCAAACGGTTGGGTGACATCGTGGCCGGAACATACTCCCTTCGCCAGAGGGTTCCTGTGGAACCGCGTATCCTCCCTGCCGCGCCACCGTACCTTCAAGCGTGGGTGGCCATGGCCGACATCGGGCGCATCCCGGACAATACCGCGCGCCGTGCGGCGACGTTCGTCCAACAGGCGTATCGGATGGCGCCGGCATCGCGAACCAACATGGCCATTGCCTTGGCTTCCGAACTTGCCAGCTATGTGGCTCCGCCCCCGCCGGCAGGAACCATGCCCGGAGATTACATCGGGGCAGTCCTGGGCGAACGCCGGAACCGGGAGTACGAGCGGCTCAAGCGTGCCGAGCAACGCAATCTGGCCACCGGTGAAAGGCTCCGCAAGCTGCCGTTCACGGAGCGCTGACTGCACCCAAGCAGGTCGCCTTAGTGCGCGTTTAGACCCGTCATAACGCGCTTAACTGCGACCCACTTGGGTTAGGGGCCTACCTTTGGGCGTAGCTTGCCCATGGAATGTTCCAGTCACCGAAGCCTTCGAGCGGCTCGACGGCGGGGGCGCCCGTGTTGAGGATCTGCACGACGTCGCCGGTCTTCATGTTGTTGAAGAACCAGGCGGCATCCTCAGGCAAGAGGCCTACGCAACCGTGCGACACATTGGCGCGTCCGATGGCACCCCAGGCGGCCTCCAAAGCCTGGTGAACGTAGACGCCGGACCACGTCAGCCGGTTGGCGTACTCCACCACCAGCGGCGGATAGTAGCCCTTGTCCCCCGGCTTCAGCCCGATGGTCCCGGCGTTGAAGTTGGAGTGGCGTTCCTGCTCCATGATCACCGCATAGCCCGTGGGCGAGAGCCAGTCCTCCCCGCCCAGGGACACCGGCGCTGTGTGTGCCAGCTTGCCGTCGATGTACACGTTCATGGTCTTGGTGGTGTCATCAACCACGGCTATGCGCTGCGGACCGGTGGTGAAGGTGGACGTGACGTCCCCGTTCCCGATCATTCCGTTGCCGAAGTCGACGCCCAGGAGTTTCATGTCCACCGTGACAGTGGTTCCCGCGGCCCAGAAGGCTTCGGGCCGGATGCGTACCTTCTTGTCCGAGTACCAGTGCCACGCCACCGGCTGTCCCGAGGAGACAGTGATAGCAACGCGCTTTTCCATGGCGGCCTTGTCCAGGATCGGTTCGCTGAAGTTGATCTCGATCGGCTGGCCTGATCCTGCCACGGTGCCGTTGCGGGGATAGATGGACGCGTCAGCTTCATAGGCTGCCGAGACGGTGGTGAAAGTCTGGTTTCTGGTGGTTTCCTTGCCGGCGGAGTCCGCCACCGTAAAGGAGTAGCTGTACTGGGTCTTGAACTTCAGGACCTCCAGCGTGGTCCACGTGCTGCCGTCCGGACTGATCTTCCCTTGCACGGGAGTACCCCCGTCAGCAGGAACCAGGCGGACGTCCTTGATTTTGCCGTTGACTGCTTTGACCTGCGGGCCGACCACCGGATTCCACTCCACCGCGCCATCGAGCGGAGTGACGCCCAGTTCCACAGGCTTGGCCTCGGGAGCTGGCGACTGCACCATTCCGGGGTCATTGGAAGCGGAACCCGGCAGCAGGCCGGGGATGGTGGCCACACCGATCCCGCCGGCCACAATGGCCGCGCAGATCCCGATGATCGCAACAACCTTGCCTGTTTTCCGCTTTGCGACTTCGGTCATGGTTCCTGTCTTCCTGTCCCCCGGCAGCTTTACTGAACAGTCAATTTTAGCCGAAAGGCCGGCCACGCAGATTCGCGTGTCCGGCCTTCCAGTTCTTGCCACAAGGCTTAGTAGCGATAATGCTCCGGCTTGTAGGGACCGGCAACGTCGAGGTCCAGGTATTCGGCCTGTTCCTTGCTCAGTTCGGTCAGCTCCACACCAAGCGCGTCAAGGTGGAGGCGTGCCACCTTCTCGTCGAGGATCTTCGGCAGGACGTAAACCTGCTTCTCATACTCACGTTCACCGGCAGGCTGATCGCGCTTGGTCCAGAGTTCGATCTGCGCGATGGTCTGGTTGGCGAAGGAGTTGCTCATGACGAACGACGGGTGGCCCGTGGCATTGCCAAGGTTCAGGAGGCGGCCTTCGGAGAGCACGATGATGGAGCGCTCGTTGTCCGTTCCGGAGTCGAAGACCCATTCGTGGACCTGCGGCTTGATTTCAACCTTCTTGACGCCGGGAAGCTTGGCGAGCCCTGCGATGTCGATCTCGTTGTCGAAGTGGCCGATGTTGCCCACAATCGCCTTGTTCTTCATGCCCACCATGTGCTCGGCCAGGATAACGTCCTTGTTGCCGGTGGTGGTGATGAAGATGTCACCCTGCGCCAGAACCGTCTCCAGCTTGGCGACCTGGTATCCGTCCATGGCGGCCTGCAGGGCACAAATGGGGTCGATCTCGGTAACCACGACGCGGGAACCCTGGCCCCGGAGCGCCTCGGCCGCACCCTTGCCGACGTCGCCATAGCCACAAACGACGGCGACCTTGCCGCCCATGAGGACGTCGGTGGCCCGGTTGATGCCATCAGGGAGGGAGTGGCGGATGCCGTATTTGTTGTCGAACTTGCTCTTGGTCACGGAGTCGTTGACGTTGATGGCCGGGAAGAGGAGCTTGCCCTGCTCGGCGAGCTGGTACAGGCGGTGGACACCCGTGGTGGTCTCCTCGGTGACGCCCTTAATGCGGGCCGCGGTGCGCGTCCACTTCTGCGGGTCCTCGGCAAGCGTGCGGCGAAGGACGTCCAGGATGATGCCGTATTCCTCGGGGTCCTCGTCGGTTGTAGCCGGGACAGCCCCGGCGGCTTCGAACTCAACGCCCTTATGCAGCAGGAGCGTTGCGTCGCCGCCGTCGTCGAGGATCATGTTGGGGCCCAACTCCGGGTTGCTGTCGGCACCCGGCCAGGTGAGGATCTGCTCTGCGGTCCACCAGTACTCTTCCAGGGTTTCGCCCTTCCAGGCGAAGACGGGAACACCCTGCGGGTCTTGCGGAGTTCCCTTGCCAACCACGACGGCGGCCGCGGCCTCATCCTGGGTGGAGAAAATGTTGCACGATGCCCAGCGGACTTCGGCGCCCAAAGCGGTGAGGGTCTCAATCAGCACGGCAGTCTGCACGGTCATGTGCAGCGAGCCGGCAATCCGGGCACCCTTCAGGGGCTGGGAGGCGCCGAATTCTGCGCGCAGCGACATCAGACCCGGCATTTCGTGTTCGGCGAGGCGGATCTGGTGGCGTCCGGCCTCGGCCAGGGAGATGTCGGCTACTTTGTAGTCAAAAGTCATGGGTGTCCTTCGATGTACCTTGTGGAATTCGTGTCTTGGGAGAATCAGGCGTCGGCGGCCGGAAGAAGGTCCGGCGGCAGGAGCAGGGGAATTCCGTCTTCGATTCCGTAACGGACCTTGTTGCCGGCGGCGTCGGCCTCCGTGGAGACGAGCTCCTCGCCTTCCTGCACCAGCGCAGACCCTGTCACCGGGCAACGCAGGATGGACAACAGTTCAGGACTTACCTTTGGCATGGTGAATGCTCCCTGGATGGCGCCGGGCATGGCGCCACGGGCTGATTGTTCTGCAGGTTCCAGCCTACCGCGCGGGACTAACCGTCACGGAGCCGGCGAAATATTGCCTCCGTGCCCGGGCTGGCCGCCAGGTCAGGAAGGTTCGCGCAGGACCCTCAGGTGTCCCCTTCGGGTGCCCTCAACTGCGGCAGGCGGTTCCACCGGAGTGCGCGGGGTACGGGCAGGGCTTTCCGGTGCTGCGGATGCGGCTTCCCGCACTGCGTTCGCAAGGGCCAGCAGATCATCCGGCCCCGGCTGCGGCGGGGTGCCCGGCATGGCCAGGCGAAGCACTTCCCATCCCCGCGGGACGGTCAGCGTCTCCGCGTGCTGGGCACAGAGGTCATAGGCGTGGGGTTCGGCGTACGTTGCCAACGGACCCAGAACGGCGGTCGACTCGGCATAGACGTACGTCAAAGTAGCTACCGCTGACTGGCGGCAGGCTGATCTTGAACACTGGCGAATAGCACCCACAACATCCCAGATTAGCCGCTGTTGACCCCTGGAGCATGCATTGACGGGCACAGCAGGCCGCTTTTCGGCACCAAAGCAGGGCCCGACGGCGGCGCCGGCCCCATGATGTCGCGCTGGCGGTTGGGCGGGACTACAGTCGTTGTATGCAGTCACAGCCACAGGTTCCTGGCTTCACCATCCAGTGGAATGAGGCCAACGGCAGTCAGGCCACTGACCCTGCTGCGCAAGCCCCCCGCGGGTTCCGGCGGCGCCGTCGCAACCGTCACGGGCGGGGCCTGCGGGGCGAGCTGATGCTACCCAACCTTCCGGGCTTCCGGTCCCGCTCCGAGCGCTTCGATGACATGGTGCTCGACTCGGCCGAACGGCTGCAGGAGATGTGGGGCCAGCAACTCGATGGCGTGCTCTTTGCCGTGGATGAGATCCCGCCCCGGCTGGAGCAGCTGGTCGCCGAACGCACGGCAGCGCCCATGGGGGCATACACGCCGGCCCGTGGAGGCGAACCTCCCATGATCACGGTGTACCGGCGGGTTGTTGAACAGGCTGCGGGCACCCGCGAGGAACTCCAGGACCTGGTCCATGACGTTGTGGTGGAGTACACGGCCGAGATGCTCGGAGTGCCACCTGAGACGCTCGACCCCGTGTACCGCCGTCGTTATCAGTAGGACGGCGTGCCGGCAGCCTCAAGCCGGACTGCACCGCGTACCGCGCCGGCTGCAGGCCGCTCAGTAACCGACCGTGACGGGTACCTTCCGCAGGCCGTCCGCGGCGTCCTGAATGGCCAGCACGGACACGTCGGGACGGTCTTTGTTTCCCAGGACCACGGAACCGTAGACCGGATCACCTTCAGCTGAAACCACGTAACCCGCTACCGCAGCACCGCCCGACGTCGCCGGGAGCTCGATCAGGGACGTCGTGCCGCCGGACATATCGACGTCCACGGACTTCCCGACCTTGCCATCGGCGGTCACCGGGGCATAGCTCACGGTTGCCCGCCCTTCCGGCACCCCGAAACTGAAGAAGCTCTGGCCCGCACGCGGAGCAGCTACCAAGTGCTGGCTGCCCAGACGGGAAGCAGAAGGGGACCAGGCAAAGTCGGCCGGTGAGTCAGCCTTGGCTCCCCGGACAACGCGGGTGGAGGCCACGAACGCCACGTCCGAGCTCGCCGTGACGGTGTAACTGCCGGAAGGAAGTCCGTCCAGCTTCAACGACGCAACAGTGCCGCCCTTCACGGTCACCACTCCCCCGTCGGGGATTTGCCGTTCTCCGTTGGCGCCGTAGACCTTCACCTGCACCACGGCGTCACTGGAGCCCGGAACGGCCAGTTGGAGCGACGGGACAGCATCGGTGAAACCTGGCTTCCCGCCGAGTGCCTGAACAGCTGCGGCGTCCTGGATATCGACGCCGGACATCACCTGAAGCGTGGACGGCGCCGTGCCGGGCGAGAGGAAATCGACGCCGCCGGGGACAAGCCCCCGCAGGGCGCTCTGCTGGATGGTTCCGGCCACGGGCCCGCCGGTACTGCGGACGTGCACCGCCAGTTCCGACTCGTTCGGGGCCAATCCAGCCAGGTTCACCGAGCGTGTGGTCCCCGGCGCGACCAGGAGGCCCCTGGCACCGGGAGCTTGGATCTGCCCCTGGGCACCAAAGAGGTCCAGGCTGACCGTGGCAGGGGTCTCGGACGCATTGCTGAGGTTGAGCACCGCAGTCCGGCCCAAAGCCGTGTTGGCGCCGAGCAACCATGAGTCGTTTCCGGGTTGCTGGCACTGCGCGGCCGCCATGCCCCGCAGGTCACCGTCCGTGGCCGAATAGCTGAGGTTTGCCGACAGGGAAGCCTGTTCGTTTCCGATCGCATCCGCGCCCACCACTGCCGGGGACGTCACGGACGTGATGGAAGCAACGGCTGCGGCCAGCACGGGCGGACCCGGCGTGGGCGAGGGCGTGCTGGTGGGAGCCTGGGCGATCCTGGCTATGCCCTTGCCGTCCAGGGACGTGACGTTGCTTCCGGGGACCGTTCCGGCCGGATTGCTGAGGACGACGGCGTTGAGCGCACTCGTCGCGGTTGTCGATACCGGGCTGAAGTCGGCATCGGTATCCACATCGGTTCCAGTGACCAACCGGGCAGGCTCAGGGCAGACGCCAAGCGACCGCCCGGCAGGGACATCGGCTTGCTTCACTTCGACGTTGCTGCTGCCCGTTGGACCGGGAACCATTCCGGATGCTGCCACGGCGCCTCCCCCGGCGGCCAGGATCACCACAGCGGACACCACGCCGCCGACAACGCCCTTATTGGAACCGCGCCGGCTCTTGGAATTGCGCCGGTTGTCCCGGCCCGCTTTCTCCTGCTCGTCAGACACTGCTGTACTCCTTACGGAGGGAAACTTCGTCCCTTGTCATGCCGGTCCGGGAACGGCGGGCGGGTACGGGTACGGCCAGGAGTGCCGTGAGCCCGAATACCAGCACCTGCAGGATTCCCAGCCATAGGGCCCAGGGGTTGGTGTGGCGAATTTCAAGGTGCCCGCCGGTGGCGGGAAGTTCGAAGGCCTGGGACCAGCCGGACGTCGTGGCAGGGAGCTCCTTGCCGTCCAACCACGCCTTCCAGCCGGTGTCGAAGCGCTCAGCGAGTACCACCTTGCGCCCCGGGTCGCCTGGGGGCACGTCCCCGGCCACGCTCACGTCCTCGGAAGGCAGGGCACCGATCACGGTGTCCTTGGCGTCAATGATCCGTGCGCGGACAGCGGTGTCCGAGACCGTGGTGGCCGCCGCTCCGCGCGGAGTGACGCGCCACAGCCATCCAGCTTCGGTTTGCCCCACAGCAACAAGTCCGGGAACTGCGTCGATCCGGCTGGCGGTCAGTTGCGCGGCGCTGTCCGCAGCCTTGAGGACCACGAAACCTGCGCCGAGTTGTTCCAGATCAGCACGTGGATCCACCCCCGTGCTCGCCACGATCGTCGCTACGGCCCTGCGGAGCGAGGCGGTTGCGGCGTCGTCGGTGTTCATTTCCTCCCGGCCCGGCGCACCGCTGATGGTGCGGGCCGAGGCGATCGTGGAAAGGCTGTCCAGAGTGGTACCGGCACCCCGCATCAATGACGACGTGAACTCGCCCTGCTCGCCGCTGGTGATAACCAGCGTCCTGGTACGCTCGGGTCCCTCGCCGCGGTCGACGGCGGTGGCCGGCAGGGTGGCGGTCGCCACCGCCCGGACCTGTCGTGGAGCGCCGAGTGAGGCGGCCGCACCGGCCTGCGCACGTTGGGTCGTCGGGGCATCCGATTGCAGGACATTCTGCGCTACCCAAGCGCCCATGCCGGCCAACGGGCCGGCCAACAGGACGGCGACGGTGACGCCCGAGACGGCTCCGCGCAGCGACGGCTTCCAATGCCCTGCACCCGCGGACCGGGACGTGCCGAAGATACGGTCGGCGCCGATCATCGCAGCACCCAACAGCAGTACCCCGGCCGCCGAAACAGCCGGTCCCGTGAAGGGGCCGGCCAGTACGTTGTTGTTCACGCCCGTAGCCACATGCCCGAACAACCAGCTGCAGGCAAGAGTGGCCAGGGCGGCCAGCCAGAAAATACGGGCCAGGACCATGCGCTTACCGGGCAGGAACAAGGCGACGACAGCAAGCGCCAGCACCGGGACGCCGATCAGCAATGCAAGGATGAGGGCCCAGGGAACCGACCCCGGTCCAAAGAGCCCCAGACCGGTTAGTCCGCCGTCGACGTCGAACGCCAGCGGCTGCCCAAGGAGTTGCTGCCAAAGCGGTGCAGCTTCGAAGAACCGGGGCACGCCGGGATCGGCGAGCAAGGAGCGGGGACGGTCCGCGGCGGAAATCGCATACGGGATAAAGAGTGCGGCGCTGGGCAGAAGCGACCACCACAACGTTTTTCCCCGACGTCCCAAAACAACGGCAGCCAGGACGATGGCTACGGCGATGGGCCCCAGCAACGAGGGAGCTGATGCCGTAATGGCAGCCATCACCAGGCCCGCTGCAGCAGCTGCGGTCCATGAGGGCACTCCGTTGACCCCGGGCTTGCTTCGGCCCTGGGCGGGACGGCGGGCGGGGAGTTGGTGCCGGCCACCGTTGGCCAATGCTGAACCGGACGCCCGCAACAGCGCCAAGAGCAGCAAGGGCATCAGGACATGTGCCACGAGGGCACCAAGACGGCCCTCATTGACGGCAATCAAAAGTGCAGGCGCGCTCCCCCAGACAAGGGCCGCTACCATCCTGAAACGGCGGAGTCTCGTCAACGCACCAACGGCGAACCAAGCGCCCAGTGCGGACAGGGGCAGGGCCAGGACCAACAGCCAGCTCATCGCTGCGTTGCCGTCGCCCCAGCCCAGGATGGAGATCGCCCACAGAACGTATCCGAATGGATCACCATGGCCGGGCAATCCGGCGCCCAACGAAATCCACCACGTGGAGGCGTTGTCCCACATGGCTCCCGGAGTCGCGGACACCGGCAGGAGGCTTCCTCCTGTAACTGCTCCCGTGCGGAGAAGCCCGAGAAGTCCCACCATCGCTGCGGCAAGGGTGACGAGGACCGCTGCCACCGCTCCGGTCCCCACCCAACCGCGCTCGTTCGTGGCCAGTGCCGCGAAGTCGTCCGTGGAGTCTCCGCTGGGTTCCGGTGCCAGGAGATCGGAGACCTCTTGGCGCTCTTCAGGGGGTCGGATGGCTTCCAGCAGCGAACGCCGGTGCGCGCGGACCTCGCGCGAGGAGCGTTGGAGTCCCCGGACCACGGTCCGGTGCAGGCTCCGCGTCCGGGAGGCTGAGCGTCGGCTTCGCACCACTGCCATTGGACGGGCAAGGGCGGAAACCGTGGAGGTGAATTGCGAGAAGCCGTAGCCGGGTTCCTTCACCAGGATGCTGAGGACCAGGCGCAGCAAAGAGCCCAGCAGCGCGCCCACAGCGTGGAACGGCACTTTCCACCAGGCAGTGTGTTTGAGGCGGAGGTGGATCTGGGCCTTGCGGGCAGCCGCGGAGGTTCCCAGGCCGTTGGGGCGGTGCTCCACGTGGAACATCCGTGCGCTGGGAACAACAACCACGCGGTTGCCTGCAAGCCAGTTCCGCCAGCAGAAGTCGACGTCATCGCCGCTCCCGGGCAGTGCTGGGTCGAAGCCGCCAAACTGCTCCCAGACATCGCGTCGGATCAACATGCCTGCCGAATTGACCGCGAAGGTGTCGGTGCGGGCATCGTATTGGCCCTGGTCCACCTCGTCTGCGTCGATCAGCGTCAGGCGTTCTGCCCATCGGCTCGTGGACAAGCCCACATCAACCAAGTGCCGCTCGTTGTCCCAGCCCAACTGTTTGCAACCGGCAACTGTGACCGACGTAGTCCGCTCAACGGCGTGGAGGAGTTCCGCCAGCGCATCCGGGGCCGGGGCCGCGTCATCATGAAGCAACCAGATCCATTCCGTTGTTTCCGACGACGTTGATCCGGCGGGAGCCAACTGCTCCAATCCGGACCGGACGGCAGAACCAAACCCGGCTTTTGCGTGGTGGTGAAGTTCCACCACGTTTGAATCGCCGAGGACATTGCGGAGCAGTTCCGCCGAATGGTCGGTCGATCCAGCATCAACGCCAATGGCGGCATCTGCCGAACGCGTCTGGTTCGACAATGCCGCCAATGTCCTGGGGAGATAGTTCCCGCCGTCGTGGGCAACCACGACGGCGGTAACGTGCACTTCCTTAAGAATTAGACCGCTCGCTTCCTTAGCCGACGACGCTCACGCTCGGAGAGGCCGCCCCAAATACCGAATCGTTCGTCGTTCGCGAGGGCGTACTCAAGGCACTGCGAGCGGACGTTGCACGCTCCGCAGACCTTCTTGGCGTCCCTGGTGGAACCGCCTTTTTCAGGGAAGAACGCTTCGGGGTCGGTCTGTGCGCACAGCGCATCCGTCTGCCAGCCAAGCTCACCTTCATCATCGAAGTCAGCCTGCGTAGGCAACCCGATCCAGACAGGCTGCACCGGGTTTTCAAGCGGACGGCGCAACTCCATGGGTGGATCGTCAAGTTCGTCCTCAGCCGCGGCGGGGTCGTCCCCGATCAAGGCCTCGTGGGCTGCGAGGAGCGCCGTTGCCTGCTCCTCCAGCGATTGCTGCACGTTCTGGTTGTATTTCTCTGCCGCTTCGGGATCCGCCGGATCCACATACCAATCCCCGGGTACTTCCCGCGACCGGTATTTCACCGACGCGTGTTCTGCGACGACTGCATCTTCCTGGATACGCAACGCTTGCCCCATGGCGTCCCTCCTGATTTTGCAGCTGCTGCTTGGATGTTTTCCGATTCCCGGTGTTTGTTCCGGTCCTCTGTGCAGCGGCGTTTGATTACTAATTACACGTGTGTAACTAGCTGCCAGTCAAGCCGCGCCGGGATAATAATCAAGAATCTGTAGAAACGTGGGCTGCGCCACGCCCAACGTTTTGGGACCGACCCCCGGGCGTGGCGGAACCAAAACGAAAGCGTCGTCCCGCTTGCCGCCCGCGTACCCCGGCTTTCCGCGGATTCCCGCCATGGCTGCCGGCCCCGCCAGCGAATGGACTAATTCTGGTGTGCGGCATTTCACACAGGGCATCCCGCTGCCCGTGCAACGCGTGCCAAGATGGACCCATGAGTATCCCGGCAGCCAACTTGATGTCCGCCCTGCGATCCGGCCACTCCACCTCGCCGAGGCTCACGTGGTACGGCCCCGACTCCGAACGGGTGGAATTGTCCGGCCGGGTCCTGGACAACTGGGTGGCCAAAACCAGCAACCTGCTGCAGGACGAACTCGACGCCGAACCGGGCACGGCCATCAGGATCGATCTCCCTGCGCACTGGAAGTCCTTTGTGTGGGCGCTGGCCGCTTGGCAGCTCGGCATGGAAGTTGTTCTGGACGGCTCAGCCGCAGATCTGCTGGTGACTAATGATCCCTCTGACCACCCGGGCGCGGCATACGACGCTGTCGTGGCTGTACCCCTCGCGGCGCTGGCCATGAGCTGGCCGGGCGAGCTGCCTCCCGGCGTCGTTGACTACGCTGCCGAAGTGCGTTCCCACGGTGACGTATTCATGGTGCACAACGAGCCCACCCCGGAACTCGCAGCCGTGCGTGGCAACGCCGGCTATGCCCACGCGGATCTTATGGAGCAGTTTGCGGAAGCCGCCCAGCCCGGCGTCCGTCTGCTGGTGCGGGCCTCCGAAGGACTGGAGTCCGGACTGTCGGCAGCTCTTGGCGCCTGGCAGGGGGACGGTTCAGTGGTGTTGGTGCACGAGGATGTGGACGTGACCGAGCATCTGCTCGAGAACGAGCGCGTTAGCCGTTCGTAGGCCCGTCAACCGTTCTTTATGCGGGGAAACTCGCCCGTTGGAGGTCCGGCGTGGCCGGCATCGGCGGTTCCGCCCTGGGCTTTGTGGTGGACCTCGAGGATCTCGTGGTCGTGCGAGAACTCGGGCTCTGCATCGAGTTCTTCGTTGAAGACCCAGAAACGGTAGGCGAAGAACCGGAAGATCGTCCCGAGGATCAAGCCCACTACGCTGCCGGCGATGAACAGTGATGGTTTGTCATTGAGGTTGAGGATGTACTTGGCAACCCACACGCAGCCCGACGCAATGAGAAGCCCGACGAAGTTCATGACGGCAAAGAGAACGGCCTCACGGACAACATTCGCTTGCTTCCGGTGACGGAAGGTCCAGAACCTGTTGGCAATCCAGGAAAAAATACTCGCAACGATCGTCGCGATCGCCTTGGCCCAGACCTCGCTGCCGTGCATGGGACCCGAAAAGAGCCAAATGAAAACGGCGGAGTCAATGACGAAAGCTACACCTCCAACGGCGCCGAACTTGGCTACTTCGCGCCAGAAGAGCGAGGCAAGTCCGCGGATGCGATCTGCAAGTGTGGTGATCATGACCCTCCAAGGCCGTTGAAAATTAGGGCCGGTGGGCCTCATCCATTTTAGCGCCGATTTTTTTGGGTTGCCTTGGAGCAGCCTGTACAGACGCTGTTTGACGGTACTTCCAGGGTCCTCCGCGGCCCTTAAAACACAGGTGGCAACGCTCCTGAACACAGTTGACTACGTTCCTGCCCGCAGTTGACTACGCTGGGGAATCCGTGATCGAGCCGCTGGTTCGGTAGGCTGAACCTTGTGACTTTTCCTGTTATTGGCGTTGTTGGCGGAGGCCAACTCGCACGCATGATGGCCCCGCCCGCTACTGCACTGGGCTTTGAACTACGCGTCCTGGCCGAAGGTGAGGACGTTTCAGCGGTAGCCGCCGTGGCCACAGCGCCTGTTGGCGATTACAAGGACCTGGACACCCTCCTTGAGTTTGCCAAGGGCGTGGATGTCCTGACCTTTGATCACGAACACGTCCCCACGGACCACTTGCACGCCCTGCTTGACGCCGGCGTGAACGTCCAACCCGGGCCGGAGTCACTGGTGAACGCCCAGGACAAACTGGTGATGCGTGCCGCGATCGACCGCCTCGGACTTCCCAACCCCGAGTGGGCTGCCGTGAGCACTGTGGAGGAGCTGGTGGCGTTCGGAGACAAGATCGGCTGGCCGGTGGTCCTGAAGACACCCCGCGGCGGTTATGACGGCAAGGGCGTGCGCATCGTCGACTCCCCCGAGGATGCCGCAGACACCGCCAGCTGGTTCCAGGCCATGAGTCCCCTCCTTGCCGAAGCCAAGGTGGACTTCAGCCGCGAGCTCTCCGCCCTGGTTGCGCGGACACCCAGCGGCGAGGCCCGTGCGTGGCCAGTGGTGCACACCATCCAAGTGGACGGGGTGTGCGATGAAGTCATTGCCCCCGCCCAGAACATCTCCGTGGAAGTGGCTGCCGCAGCCGAGGATGCTGCCCTGCGCATCGCCACGGAGCTTGGCGTCACGGGCGTCATGGCGGCTGAACTCTTTGAAACCCCGGGCGTCGGTGCCGGCTTCCTCATCAACGAGCTCGCCATGCGCCCGCACAACACCGGCCACTGGACCCAGGACGGCTCCATCACGAGCCAATTCGAACAGCACTTGCGCGCGGTCCTGGACCTTCCGCTGGGTGCCACGGACGCCCTGGCACCCGTGGCCGTCATGAAGAACTTCCTGGGCGGGGAAAACCAGGATCTTTTTGCTGCCTTCCCCCTGGCCCTGGCCTTTGAACCGGCTGCCAAGGTGCACTGCTACGGCAAGTCCGTGCGCCCCGGCCGCAAGATCGGCCACGTCAACCTGTTGGGCACAACCGCCTCCGACGTGGATTCCGTCCGTGCCCGCGCAACGGCAGTCGCAAACACCATCCGGGACGGCCGCGTCCCGTCGGAATCCTCTGAGGAGAACGCATGACAAACCCCACAGTCGCTCCCTTGGTAGGCCTCGTGATGGGTTCGGATTCGGACTGGCCGGTCATGGAGGCCGCGGCCGATGCTTTGGCGGAGTTCGGCATTCCGTTCGAGGCAGACGTCGTTTCCGCCCACCGGATGCCCACGGAGATGATCCGGTACGGCCAGACCGCCCATGAGCGCGGACTTCGCGTCATCATCGCCGGCGCCGGCGGAGCGGCACACCTGCCTGGCATGCTGGCCTCCGTCACGCCCCTTCCCGTGATTGGTGTTCCCGTTCCCTTGAAGACCCTGGACGGCATGGACTCGTTGTTGTCCATCGTCCAGATGCCTGCCGGCGTTCCGGTGGCCACCGTCTCGATCGCCGGTGCCCGGAACGCAGGCTTGCTGGCCGTCCGGATGCTGGCATCAGGAACTGACGACCTCGCTGTCCGCCTCCGCGAAGACCTCCTCACCTTCGCCCGGGAACTGAACGATACCGCCACCAGGAAGGGCGAAAACCTGCGGCAGAAAGTCAGCGAGGTCTTCGCTTCCGCAAACACTTCCGAGGGGAGCACCCGCTAGGAAGGCCGCGGATGACCACCATGAACCAGAACACCAGTCAGCGAGGCGGAGCCCTGACTGATCCCGTCAGATATCCGTCCGGGGCCAGCGCCCCGGTGCGGACCAAACGCGCGTTCGTGCTGGTCCTCCTCACCTTGTTCGTCCCCGGCAGCGCCCAGATCGTAGCCGGCGACCGGAAACTCGGCCGCCTTGCCCTGCGCGTAACCCTCGCAGTCTGGGCGGTAGCGATCCTGGCTTTACTGATCGCCGTCCTGAACCGCAGCCTCCTGCTGGGCATAGTGACGCACCCCGTCGGCTCCCTTGTGATCATCGTGGTGCTCATTGCCTTGGCCCTTGGCTGGGCCTTCCTGTTCCTCAACACACTCCGGATCATCCGTCCGGTTTTGCTGGCCCCGGGCATGCGGCCCATCATCGCCGTCGTGCTGGTCGCTGCCACTGTCCTGGGGAGCGGTTCACTCGGCTACCTCGCCTACGTCCTGAATGTCAGCAGGAACGCGATCAGCAGCATCTTCAATGCCGGGCCCGCCATTGATCCGGTAGACGGACGCTACAACTTCCTTATGATGGGCGGCGACGCCGGAGATGACCGCACCGGCCGCCGTCCGGACAGCCTCTCCGTCATCAGCGTGGACGCCAAGACCGGCGAAAGCGCCATCATCTCGGTGCCCCGAAACCTCCAGAATGCGCAGTTCAGCGAAGATTCGCCGATGCGCAAGATCTACCCCGACGGGTACAACTGCGGCAACGAGTGCCTCATCAACGCCGTCAACACGGAAGTCACCAACAACTACCAGGACCTGTACCCCGGCGTCGCAGACCCCGGGGCCCAAGCCACCCTTGAAGCGGTGTCCGGAACACTTGGCATCACTGTCCAGGCCTATGTCCTGGTGGACATGGACGGTTTCGCAAAACTGATCGACGCCATGGGCGGCATCCGTATCAAGGCCGGCGGCTGGGTTCCCATCAGCGGGCCCGTCACCGACGAAGCCAACGGAATCCACGGCATGCCTGACGGTTGGATCCCGGCCGGCGACCAGCACCTGGATGGCTTCCACGCCCTGTGGTACGGACGGTCCCGCGAGTTCGTGGACGACTACGCCCGCATCGCCCGCCAGCAGTGCGTGCAGCAGGCCATGCTGAAGCAGTTGGATCCGGCAACCCTGCTGACCAAGTTCGAGGACATCGCCAACGCAGGGACCAAGGTGGTGGATTCGAACATCTCGTCATCCCAGTTGGGCAGCTTCGTCGACCTCGCTTTGAAATCGAAGAACCAGCCGGTCAAACGCCTCACCATCGGCCCGCCGGACTTCGACGCCTCCTTCTCCACGGTGCCCGATTTCGACCTGATCCATTCAAGGGTCCAGCAACTGCTGACGCCTTCCAACGGACCCAAGGCCAACGACTCCATAGTGTCCAACACCGCGCCGGGAGCGGGTCCAATAGTCGCCTCCGGTCCGGTTCAACCGCAGCTCTCCCTCCAACAGCAGGCAGCCGTCCAGCCAGCAGTTCTCAAGCCCGCCGGCCAGCAGCCCTCGCCGTCGTCGTCGGACTTCACTCCGGTCACCACCACCCCTGACGGCACCCCGATCACCGAGGAACTGCTCAACGGCCTCAAAGCGCAGGGTGACGAACAGGGTATCCGTAACCTCGTGGCCACCAATGGCCAGTGCGCCCCGCTCTAACCGCCCCTTTTCATCCCATTCCGAGCAACATAAGGACTTCTTTCCGTGTATCTGATTGAGAATGTTTTGCGGCCCTACGTGTGGGGTTCGACGACGGCGATCGCGGACTTGCTGGGGCGGCCCGCTTCGGGGGGTCCGGAAGCGGAGCTTTGGATCGGGGCCCATCCGGATTCGCCGTCCACCGCCATCCACCCCAACGGCGTGACGCAGTCCCTGGATGAATTAATCGCCTCGAACCCGCTACACCATCTGGGCGCAGAGAGCCTGGCGGAGTTCGGCCCCCGGCTGCCCTTCCTGACCAAGGTCCTCGCAGCTGAGCAGCCGCTGTCCCTGCAGGTACACCCGAGCCTGGAGCAGGCGCGCGAGGGTTTCGCACGGGAGAATGCTGCAGGGTTGCCCGCGGATGCCGCCGAGCGGAACTACCGCGATGACAACCACAAGCCGGAGTTGATCTTCGCCCTGACGCCGTTCCGGGCCCTGTGCGGTTTCCGGTCCGCCGCAGCCGCGAAGGGCATCTTCGAACACCTTGCGACGATCCTGGATTCGGCAGCCATGGATGCCCCGGACACCATCACGGGCGTCATCGCCGATCTTGGCCAGCCTGACGAGTCCGCAGCGCTCCGGGCCGCTTTTACCCGGCTGATTGAAGGTGGACGCACGGTTTCCGGAGCCGTGGTCGCCGTGGAATCCGTGCTCCGCGCAGGTGCTCCGCGGGAACCGCACCAGGAAGCGCTGACCACCCTGCTGGACATCAACGACGCCTTCCCCGGCGATCCCGGCGTCCTCATTTCGCTGCTGCTGAACCTTGTGTCCTTGGAGCCGGGGCAAGC
Source organism: Paenarthrobacter sp. PAE-2 (assembly GCF_026013155.1). Classification (NCBI taxonomy): domain Bacteria; kingdom Bacillati; phylum Actinomycetota; class Actinomycetes; order Micrococcales; family Micrococcaceae; genus Paenarthrobacter; species Paenarthrobacter sp. PAE-2. Next base: position 158,670 of record NZ_JAPDNV010000001.1, read on the forward strand.
AATATACCTCCCTGCCGGGAACATCCACGCCTACATCCGGGGCTTGGGCATTGAGGTCATGGCGTCCTCGGACAACGTGCTCCGCGGCGGGCTCACGCCAAAGCATGTGGATGTGGCCGAACTGCTCAAGACCGTCCGCTTCGAGTCTTTGGGCGTGCCCAGGGTATTGGCCGAGGGCACGGAATTCGGGCAGGAACTGTACCGTCCGCCTTTCAAGGAATTCCAGCTCCAACGGATCGAACTGGGTCCGGACGCAGCCCCGGTGCCTTTGGCACAAACCGGTCCGGCCGTCGTCGTGGTTGTTGCCGGAACTGTGGTACTCGACTCCCCCAAGAGCGATCTCCGCGTGCAGCGCGGTGGCGCCGCGTTCATCCCGGAGATTGAGAACCCGGTCAACGTACACCCTGTCCAGGGTGCCACCGGAACCAGCGTGGCCTTCGCCGTGACCACCGGACTGGGGAAATAAGCATGGACCATTTCCTGCAGACGCCCGCGTGGGCCGGTGTCCAGCGTGCCCTCGGCCGCCGGGTCCATGAGAAATCGGGACCGGGCTGGAGCTTCCTCGCGATCGAGGAAAAGAACCCCGCCGGCAAGGTTCTCTACTCCCCCTACGGACCCGTGGCAGATTCCGTGGAAGCGTTCGACGCCGCCACGGCGGCTCTGGTGGCCCTGGCCAAGGAGGTCCATGCTGTCTTCGTGCGCATGGAGCCCGTTGCGGCTGGATTCACAGCGTCCGACGCCGGAGCCCTCCTGCGAGCCCGCGGGCTGCGGCCGGCGCCGGTCAACCAGCAGCCGGAGCTGAGCTGGGTGGTTGACCTTGAGGGGGACTTCAAGGACGTGCTGGCCGGGATGAAGCCGACCAACCGCAACCTTTACCGCAACATCCACAAGAAGGGTGTGACGTTCCGGACGTCGCAGGACTCCGCCGACGTTTCCGTCCTGCTGCACTTCCTGCACCTCACCGCGGCCCGGAACGGATTCAAACCGCAGAGTGACGGGTACCTGACCACCGTTGCGCAGTCGCTGCTACCCTCCGGCGCGGGCACGTTGTTCATCGCCGAGCTTGAGGGCGAGCCGATCGCGGCGGCCTTCGCCTACGACTCCGCCGATACCCGCGTCTACGCCCATGCAGCCCTGGACGACGCCCACCGGAAGCTCAGCGCGGGCATCCCCTTGCTGGTCAACCTCATGGCCGATGCCAAGGAGAAGGGCCTCAAGCACGTGGACCTGTGGGGCGTGGCCCCGGAAGGCGAACCGGACCACAAGTGGGCGGGCTTCACGGCCTTCAAGAAGTCCTTCGGCGGACGCGAGGTGTCCTACCCCGGCACCTGGGACCTCCCGGTCAACAAAGCCCGCTACGGCGCCTACCAACTGGCCAGGAAACTCCGCGACACAGCAAAAACCCTGCGCAACAAACTTCCCCGCCCCTAATCACCCCAAGAAGCGCCAAGGTTAAACCGCGGCACCAAAACGCACCGGGATAGCGAAAGGCGCCCCATCGCGTCAGCGGCATCAAATCGACGAGGAACGAGGAGATAGCCGCAGAGCGATGGGGCGCCTTTCGCGCCCAGGGCGCGATGAGCCGGGGGTACTAAGCCTTGCGCGCGTACGTCTCCCACTTGGACGCCAGGTGCTCTGCGTCCACGAAGCGCACGGTTCCGGACTTGGAGCGCATGACGATCGACTGGGTGAGCACGCGGTCCTTCGTGTAGCGGACGCCACGCAGGAGGTCGCCGTCAGTGATACCGGTGGCTGCAAAGTAGCAGTTGTCCGAGGTGACGAGGTCGTTGGTGGACAGGACGCGGTCAAGGTCGTGACCGGCGTCGATGGCCTTCTGCTTCTCGTCATCGGAGGTGGGCCAGAGACGGCCCTGGATCACGCCGCCCAAGGACTTGATGGCGCAGGCTGCAACGATGCCTTCGGGGGTGCCGCCGATGCCCATGAGGGCGTCGACGCCGGTGCCGGTACGGGCCGCGGCAATGGCGCCGGCTACGTCGCCGTCCATGATGAACTTGGTGCGCGCACCTGCCTCGCGGATTTCCTCCACGAGCGGGCGGTGGCGGTCGCGGTCAAGGATCATGACGTTGAGCTGGTTGACCTTGACGCCCTTTGCCTTGGCAATGAGGTGCAGGTTTTGCTTGACCGGGAGGCGGAGGTCCACCATGTCGGCGGCTTCGGGGCCTGTGACGAGCTTCTCCATGTAGAAGACGGCCGAGGGGTCGAACATCGATCCGCGCTCGGCAACCGCCAGGACTGCCAGGGCGTTGTTGATGCCAAGGGCGGTCAGGCGGGTTCCGTCGATGGGGTCGACGGCGACGTCGCATTCAGGGCCGGTGCCGTCGCCAACCTGCTCACCGTTGAACAGCATGGGGGCTTCGTCTTTTTCGCCTTCACCAATCACCACGACGCCGTTGAAGTGGACGGTGTGAAGGAACGAACGCATGGCATCCACGGCGGCGCCGTCTGCCTTGTTCTTGTCGCCGAAACCAACCCAGTGGCCACCGGCAATGGCCGCGGCCTCGGTGACACGGACGAGTTCCAGCGCGAGGTTGCGGTCGGGTTCGTCGGTGCCGACGGCGAGCGACGGCGAAATCGTGGAATACTGCTGGGTCATTGGTGCAGGAGACACTTGAACCTCTTCTTCGAGTGACGATTCACGGGGCCGGACACGGTTGCACTGGGGCTAACCCGGGGTCCCTACCAACGATCATAGTCGCCAGAGGGGCTTGGAGCCTCTGGATGACCACCGCCCGCAATGCCCGCGGCGAGGTTCCCGGTTGTGTGTTAGGTGCGGCGATGAGGGACTATGGAAGGGTGAGTGAAACGCAGGACAAGCCCGCCGCCGGCAATGACCAGACCGCCCCGGAGCCCCATTCGAACAACGCCCCGGACGCCTCGGAAGCCCCGTACAAACCCGTCATTGCGGCGAAGGCGGCAAAACGCGCCAATGCTTCGGTCATCGGCATGGTTATTGCCCTGGTCCTCTGCGTCCTCGCATTCCTTCCTGTGGTCTTGATGAATCCGGCCCCCAAGGGCGAGAACTTCCGGCCCGCCGTCGACGTCCCTGCGATCGCCCGGAACGCTGCGGATGTGGCCGGATTCACACCCGTAACTCCGGATACCGGTGACACATTCCGGCCCAACTACGCCCGTTGGGAAAGCGGCACGGGCACAGGCGTCCCCACGTGGGAAGTCGGCTACCTGACGCCGAAGGAAGCCTTCATCGGCCTGACCCAGACCCGGGAAGCGAACCCCACCTGGGTCCTCCAGCAGACCGGCAACCTGCCCGTGACGGGAACCCGGAACGCCGGCGGACAGGACTGGGAGCTTCGCGATTCCGGCAAGGAAAAGCGCAGCATGACCCTTGAGTACAAAGGCACCACCATCATCCTCAGCGGCACAGCGAACCTTGAGGAATTCGCGGCCCTGGCTGCCGCCGTCGTGAAGTCCGCAGACGAGGCTCCTGCGGCCGGCGCGCCGGCCACGACTCCGGCTCCCTGACGCCGGACGCAACACTTCGTGACCTAAGGGTCAGGCGCCGTAAAGTAATAAGGTGCCTACTTATTTGACTCCAGCCCTTGCCTGGCGCCGGCTGCGCGAGGGTAATGAACGCTTTGTTTCCGGCGAATCCCGCCACCCCAACCAGGACGCGGCCCGTCGTTCGTCGCTTCTTGAGGGCCAGAATCCTTTCGCGGTCATCTTTGGCTGCGCGGATTCGCGCCTCGCGGCAGAGATCATCTTCGACCTCGGGCTGGGCGACGCCTTCGTGGTGCGGACAGCAGGCCAGGTGATCGATGACGCGGTCCTGGGTTCGCTCGAGTACAGCATCAGCGAACTCAAAGTTCCGCTGATCGCCATCCTGGGCCACGACAGCTGCGGGGCAGTTACCGCGACCAAGGGCGCGGTGGAAACCGGTGAGATGCCTCCGGGCTTCATCAGGGACCTCGTCGAACGCATTACCCCGTCGGTGCTCACGGCCAAGCGCAATGGCCAGGAAGAGGTCAACGACATGGTGGTGGAGCACGTCAAGCAGACCGCGCAGCGCCTCGCGGACAGCTCCCGTGTGATTTCCGACGCCATTGAAGAAGGCCGCGTTGCCGTCATCGGTCTTTCCTACAAGCTTGGCGAGGGCCAGGCGGCCCTTGTTTCCGCGATCGGCGACGTTTAAGGGCTCGTGCCCCGGCCTTCCAGCCGGGGCACGTAGCACTGACCTCCTGGTTTTCGATGGAGCCTGAAGTCGCCCTAAGCTAGCCCCATGACTTCCACCACTGAGTTCCGTATTGAACATGACACCATGGGCGAAGTTCGCGTCCCCGTGAACGCCCTGTACCGCGCCCAGACGCAGCGCGCCGTGGAGAACTTCCCGATTTCCGGCAAGACCCTGGAACGTGCGCACATTGAGGCCCTTGCCCGCGTCAAGAAGGCTGCTGCACTCGCGAACGCCGAACTGGGGGTGCTCGATGGCGAGCTCGCCGAAGCTATCGCCGCTGCAGCCGATGAGGTTGCCACCGGCAAGTATGACGGCGACTTCCCGATCGATGTCTTCCAGACCGGTTCGGGCACGTCGTCCAACATGAACACCAACGAGGTCATCGCCGAACTCGCGTCGCGTGCTCTCTCCGCTGCCGGCAGCGACAAGGTGGTCCACCCCAACGACCACGTCAACGCTTCCCAGTCCTCCAACGACGTCTTCCCGACCTCCGTGCACGTTGCCGCCACCTCCGCCCTGATGAACGACCTGATCCCGGCGTTGGAGTACCTGGCAGCATCGCTTGAGCGCAAGGCCGCTGAGTTCAAGGACGTCGTCAAGTCCGGCCGTACGCACCTCATGGACGCCACCCCGGTCACGCTCGGCCAGGAGTTCGGCGGCTACGCAGCCCAGGTCCGCTACGGCATTGAGCGCATCAACGCCGCACTCCCCCGCGTTGCCGAGGTTCCCCTGGGCGGCACGGCCGTGGGCACCGGCATCAACACTCCGGCAGGCTTCCCGGAACGCGTCATTGAACTCCTCGCAGCCGACACTGGCCTGCCCCTCACCGAGGCCCGCGACCACTTCGAAGCCCAGGCCAACCGCGACGGCCTCATCGAGGGCTCCAGCCAGCTGCGCAACATTGCGATCTCCTTCATGAAGATCAACAATGACCTCCGCTGGATGGGATCGGGCCCCAACACCGGCCTCGGCGAAATCGCGATTCCGGACCTGCAGCCGGGCTCCTCGATCATGCCGGGCAAGGTCAACCCGGTGATCTGCGAGGCGTCCATCATGGTGTGTGCCCAGGTCATCGGCAACGACACCGCCATTGCATGGTCCGGCACCAACGGCGCTTTCGAGCTCAACGTCGGCATCCCCGTCATGGCCGCCAACCTGCTTGAGTCCATCCGCCTGCTGGCCAACACCAGCCGCGTCATGGCCGACAAGATGATCGACGGCATCACCGCCAACGTCGAGCGCGCACGCTTCCTGGCCGAGGCCTCCCCCTCGATCGTGACCCCGCTGAACAAGTACATCGGTTACGAGAACGCCGCGAAGATCGCCAAGCTCGCCGTCAAGGACGGTTTGACCGTCCGCCAGGCCACGGAACAGCTTGGCTTCGTGGGTGAGGGCGAAGGCAAGGTCTCCGAGGCGGACCTGGACAAGGCCCTGGATGTCACCACCATGACCGCCCCGGCGCACAAGGCATAGTCCCCGCCGCCTCCGGCGAGGCATGAGTGAGTACGACGACGGCCGGTTGCCTTCCCGCACGGGAGGTGGCCGGCCGTCGTCGTTCTGTGTGGGATCAAGCCGGTAAAACCACCATGGCGGCGGCCGCGCCGGCCAGCATGAACGGACCGAAAGGAATAGCGGAGCCAAGATTGGCCCGGCGCGCCACCAGGACTACCACTCCCCACAGTCCGCCCAGAAGGAAGGCCGCGAATGTGCCCGCGAAGACGTGCCCCCATCCCAGGTATCCCAGGTACAGGCCGAGCACCCCTGCCAGTTTGACGTCGCCGAACCCCATGCCCGGCGGGTAGACGGTGCGCAGCAGGAAGTAGAACAGCCACAGTGCCGCACCTCCGGCAAGGACATTGAGGCCCGGCACGCCGAAGAGGGGTGCGCCGAGGTCCTTGTCCGCACCCCCTATGGCGGCGACTACTGCAGCGCCCGGAAGCAGAACGCCTGCCACTCCGTAGGAGGGAAAGACGATGCGGTTGGGCAAAAGGTGGCTTCGGATATCGATCACGGTCAGCCGCGCTGCCATGACCAGGAAGAACAGGCATGCCAGCAGCACCAGCCAGAATCCAAAAGGGCTGGCGGTCCAGAGCTCGGCAAGTCGTCGAATCACCATCGGATGCTACCGCGGATTGGGCCCGGGACCGGATTGCACCACTGGGTACACTGTGGATATGGGGTTCCGGAACCTGTGCCGCTCTTCACCGTGGAGATGGACAAGCCTGCGTTTCGAATACCTCGAACTGCCGGCAACGGGCGCTGCCATGGTCCGTGCCTGGTTGAGGCGTCCGGGGGCACTGAGGCTGGAGAGCCCCGACGGCAAGCTGCTCTACAGCACCACCGGCATCAACGACTCCAAGGATGAGTTCTACGTCAGCTCCACACGCCGTTCATGGCTCCTGCCTCCGCATCTGGTGACCCCTGTCTATGACGACGCCGGCCTGGTGCAGCGGCGGCCGGAAGCGGCCTACGGTGAACCGTCGTTCGGCAACGGCAGGCTGGCGGCGGCGCTGGACCCCGTGGAGTTGGCGGGCAATGCCCCCGTGCCCCTGGAGTTCCCCGAGTCCAACCCGGTCTCCTTTCCGGAGCCGCGCGAGGTGGACCATGAGGGCCGCCCGGCTTTGGAGGCCATAGTCACCCGCGGCCGGACATACCGCCCCCTGGACCCGGACCAGCCTTTGGCGCATCCGGGCCGCACGCTCATCCGCATCGATATCCAGACGGGCGTTTGCGTCGCGAGCCGGTCGCTCGACGGCGATTCGTCCGGAAAAGGTCACTGGCTCAAGATCCTGGGCGTTGACGAGTACATGCTGGACGACCTTTTCCTGGCCGAATCCATGAACCTCACTGACGTCCGCCGGCACATCCCTTGGGACATCGGCCCCGCAGCCTGACCACCACGAACGGGAAGCTTGGCTAGACTACGGCGATGACTTCGTTGGCAGACATCTGGCCCCCTTTCGCCCTCACACTGGCCACCCCGCGGCTGAGCTTGCGGCCAATTTTCGACGCCGACATCCCGGCTGCCGTCGCGGCCGCCCGTTCCGGCGTCCACCAGCCGGGCAAGAGCCCGTTCAGCACCCCGTGGGCGGAGTTACCGGAGGACGAGCTGGCACCGAACATGGCCCAGTGGTACTGGCGCTGCCGTGCCGGCTTCACCCGCGAATCATGGACGCTCCTGCTGGGCGTTTGGCAGGACGGTGAACTCCTCGGCGTCCAGGACCTTGGGGCCAGGAACTTCGCCGTCCTCAAAACGGTCAGCACCGGGTCCTGGCTCAAGCAAACGGCTCAGGGCCGCGGCATCGGCAAGGAGATGCGCGCCGCCGTCGTGAGCTTCGCGTTCGATTACCTGGGCGCCGACGTCGCCGAATCCGAAGCTGCAGCCTGGAACAAGCAGTCCTTGGGCGTCTCCACCAGTCTCGGCTACGAACCCAACGGCCTCTTCCGGGACTCTTGGGGCACCAAGGTGGAGGAAGTCCAAAGGGTCCGCCTCACCCCACCCACCTTCAAGCGCCCCGACTGGCCCCTCAAAGTCCAAGGCCACGAAGGGCTGAAAACCTACTTGGGTCTCTGACGGCTAGCCCGCGCGCGACGGCGGGCTCCCGGAAAGGAGCGCATCGCGACGCATCGGCCCCCTAAGGTCGCTTAGCGACCGAAGGGGGCCTTATGCGTTGTGTCTAAGCGACGGCGGGAGGCCGCTGTCGCGCGGACCTAACTGTTGCGGCAGACACCCTAGATTTCTGCCCCTTCGAGCAGATCCGTTACGAGCGCCGCAATCGGTGAACGCTCGGAGCGGGTGAGGGTGATGTGGCCGAACAGCGGATGGCCCTTGAACGTTTCGACGACGGCGGCCACGCCGTCGTGCCTGCCGACGCGGAGGTTGTCGCGCTGGGCAACGTCGTGCGTAAGGACAATCTTGGAGTTCTGCCCTATGCGGCTCATGACCGTCAGGAGCACGTTCTTCTCCAGGGACTGGGCCTCATCAACGATCACGAAGGCGTCGTGCAGCGAGCGGCCACGGATGTGCGTGAGGGGAAGTACCTCCAGCATCCCGCGGTCCATGACTTCTTCGACGACCTCTTCGCTGACCAAGGCGCCGAGGGTGTCGAACACGGCCTGGGCCCAGGGGTTCATCTTTTCCGACTCGGAGCCCGGGAGGTAGCCCAGCTCCTGGCCACCCACCGCGTAGAGCGGGCGGAAGACGACGACCTTGCGGTGCTCACGGCGTTCCAGGACTGCTTCCAGGCCGGCACACAATGCCAAAGCGGACTTGCCCGTGCCGGCGCGTCCGCCGATCGACACGATGCCGACGGAGGGGTCCATGAGGAGGTCAATGGCGAGCCGCTGTTCGGCGGAGCGGCCGTGCAATCCGAAGACGTCGCGATCGCCCTTGACGAGCCGCACCTGCTTGTCGTGGCCAACCCTGCCGAGGGCCGAGCCACGGTTGGAGAGGAGCACCAGCCCGGTGTTGACGGGCAATTCCGCAGCCGCCGGGATGAAGACGGGTTCGTGGCCGTAGAGGGTACTGATCTCCTGCTCGTTGGCCTCGATCTCGGCCATGCCGGTCCAGCCTGAGTCCTTGACCAGTTCGTTGCGGTACTCATCAGCCTGGAGGCCCATGGCTGATGCCTTGACCCGCATCGGCAGGTCTTTGGAAACGACTGTGACGTTGCGTCCTTCATTGGCCAGGTTCTTGGCCACGGCCAGGATCCGGCTGTCGTTGTCGCCGCCGCGGAAGCCCGCGGGGAGCACCTCCGGGGAGATGTGGTTCAGTTCAACGCGCAGCATCCCGCCCTCCGAGCCTATGGGGATGGCGTGGTCCAGGCCGCCGTGCTCGATCCGGAGGTCATCGAGGAGCCTCAATGCCTTGCGGGCAAAGTACCCCAGCTCGGGATCGTGGCGTTTGCCTTCCAACTCGCTGATGACCACGATCGGAACGATCACCTCGTGCTCGGCGAAGCGCAGCAGGGCGTGCGGATCGGAGAGAAGCACGGACGTGTCGATGACGTAGCTGTGGCCAGTGGGTGACGCGGCGCTTATTGTCCCTTTGGTGGCGCGTTTGGCGCGGGAGGTAGCTGCACTTTCCCCGTCGGAAACCATTGCGGGCAGTTGCTCTGAAATAGCCACATCGACTCCAGCCCCGGGCGTTGCCCGGCCTTATGGTGAAAGCGGCTCGGCCGGAAGGCCGGGCGTGGCCTCCCCTGTAACTGGTGCGATGTTCCGCTCCATCTACTGGCCTCCCCGATCAGCGGGCGGTTTTGCCTGCTGATGGGAATAACGTAATCCCGCCCACAATCATTTCCGTGGTCCTCCCCCGGCAAGTCGCGGGTCGGGAGGATGAATTTTTCGTAAACCGGATGTCCCGGCTACCGAGGACCAGGCCTGCAGTGTGGTGCTAGGAACCGAAGCGCCGCTGGCGGCCTGCGTAATCGCGGAGGGCGCGCAGGAAGTCGACCTTGCGGAAGGCGGGCCACAGGGCTTCACAGAAGTAGAACTCGCTGTAGGCGCTCTGCCACATCAGGAAGCCGGAGAGCCGCTGCTCGCCCGAGGTCCGGATGACCAGGTCCGGGTCCGGCTGGCCACGGGTGTAAAGGAAGCGGGAGATGTCGTCCACCGACAGCTCGTCAGCCACGTCTGCCATATTCCGGCCCTTGGCGACGGCGTCGTGCAGAAGTTCGCGGACGGCGTCGACGATTTCGCGGCGGCCCCCGTAGCCCACAGCGACGTTGACGTGGATCTTCTCGTGGACGGGCGTCCTGGCTGTCAGCTTGTTGAGGCGTTCAGCGAGGTAATCGGGCAGGAGCTCCGGTGCGCCCATGGCATGGACGGAGATGTCGGCGTTTTCATCCAGCCGGTCCATGGTGTTGGCGATGATGCCCATCAGGAGGTCGAGTTCCTCCCCCGAGCGGTTCATGTTGTCCGTGGACAGCATGTAGAGGGTGACTACCTTGACTCCGAGTTCCTGGCACCAGCCAAGGAACTCGTGGATTTTATCCGCGCCCGCTTGGTGGCCCTGGCTTGTTGGGGCGTTGAATTGCCTGGCCCACCTGCGGTTGCCGTCAACCATGACGCCTATGTGACGCGGAATTCTTTCATGGTCCAGGGATTTGAGGAGGCGGCGCTCGTAGAAGCCATAGAGGAAACCGGGCAGTTCCACCGGACTCTCACCTGACTTCCTTGCTGTTTTCGATCAACCGCCTGTTTCGATCAACCGCCTGATTTCGATCAACCGCGCACTGTCAAGGCTACCTGCCCGGACAGCCCGGCCAGTGCAGGCAACACTTCGGAGTGAGGCCAAGGATTTATTACCAACCAGTAACTTACCGAAGCGTAAGTTATGCTGGAAGGATGGTCGAACTGCTCAATGACAAGCCGCTGTGGCGCGGTTGGATCCACGCCGTAGCGACGCCTTTTGCCTTGGCTGCGGGAATCGTTTTGGTGGTACTGGCCCCTACCGTGGACCGCAAAATCACCTCCGGTATCTACGCCCTGACGGGTGTCCTCCTGTTCGGCGTGAGCGCGGTCTACCACCGCGGCAACTGGGCCCCGACTGCCAGGATGGTCCTCAAAAGGCTGGACCACACCAACATCATGCTGGTGATTGCCGGCAGCTACACGCCGCTCGCCTGGTCCCTGCTGGAACGCTCCCAAGCCGTAACGCTCCTGTGGATCATCTGGTCCGCGGCGATCGCAGGCGTCCTCTTCAGGGTCATCTGGACCCATGCCCCGAGGTGGCTTTACGTCCCTGTCTACATTGCACTCGGCTGCGGGGCCTTGTTCTACCTTCCGCAGTTCTTCACCGCGAATGCCGCAGCAGCGATTCTGATTTGCGTGGGCGGGGCTTTCTACATCGCCGGAGCAGTGTTCTATGGCCTTAAGAAACCCAATTTCAGCGCCACCCACTTCGGTTTCCACGAGCTGTTCCACGCCTTCACGGTGTTTGGCTTCGCCTCCCACTTCATCGCGATCATGATTGCCGTGCTCAGCTAGTCATCGCCGCCAGCCGGACCCTCACCTCAGCCGCCGTTTGCAGGGGTCGTTCACACACCATGTCCCGGCAGAGATACACCCGGGGAGAGCCGTCGGCAACCCCTGAACGGTGCTGCAACAAAGGCACCTCGACGCCGGCAGCCGGGGACCCGCCGTCGTCATCGGACTGCAGCGCCACCACCATGCCCGGGCTTGGCGAGCCCAGCAGCGAGGCGTGCAGTTCCGCCCGTGCCGGCGAAGCGGGACCAACGACGGCGGCTTCCACCGGCCCGGCAAGTGCGGCTTGCGCCGTGGCCAGGAGCCACCCTGCCACGCGGGGTGCACGAACGGCCAGCGGTGGGAGCAAACCCGAGGATGATGTTGCCTGCCATCAGCCGGTGGGCATGGGAGCCGGAGTACGCCGCGTAGCTCAGCAGCGCCCCTGCAAACGCCGAAGCTCCGCTTGGCGCGGCGTTGTCGAACGGGTCCAAGGACGATTGCTGCCCTTGGGCGTTGAAGACCTGGGCGGACTCCCCTGCCGAATCAGCCAGCTTCCTGTCCTCCACAAAGCGGTCTGCCGCTGCCAGCACCAGGCTTTCGGCGAGCGCGTACCACCGCGTCCTGCCCGTGACTGCGTATAGCGCGAAGAGTCCCTCGGCGCAGAAGGCGTAGTCCTCCAGCAAACCGCCGATCCCCCGGGCCACGGATTCATGCGAAACCCTGGTGAGGAGCCGGTCCGAAGCGTTCCAGTGCACGCGCTCCAGATACGAGGCGATGTTTTCTGCCGCGTCCACGTAGTCCGTCCTGCCCATCACAGCACCGGCTTCCGCCAGGGCCGCTACCGCCAGGCCATTCCAGCCCGCCACCACCTTGTTGTCGCTGGTGGGCTGATTCCGCTGATTCCGTGCTGCCAGAAGTGCCGGCCGGACGCGCTCCCACAAGGCCTGCTCCGCTTCGCCGAATGCGCGTCCGGGATGCAGCGGTGAACCCAAACCGGACACCGTGCCCTCAGGGGACACGTTCATCAGGGCACCTACGGCGGCTGCATCCCCCGGGCCCAGGACCTCACTCAAGGTCTCCGGCGTCCACAGGTACGCCGCGCCCTCGTGGTGCACGCCGTCAACCACCGTGTCGGCGTCCACAGGTACGCCGCGCCCTCGTGGTGCACGCCGTCAACCACCGTGTCGGCGTCCAACGACGACGCCAGCGCGCCACCTTCCAGTGTCAGGGAGTCGAGCATCCAGTCGGCGCAGCCGATGGCAACCTCAGCGGCCTCCGCAGCGCCGATAACCGGGTTCCCGCCCAGTCTCACCCAGTGGGTGTAGACGCGCAGGAGCTGGGCGTTGTCGTACAGCATCTTTTCAAAGTGCGGCACGGACCAGTCCGCCGTCACCGAGTACCGGGCAAAACCGCCGTCGAGCTGGTCCCGCAGGGCGGAGCGCGCCATGGCGGCCAATGCCCGGCCGGCCATGTCGCGGGCGGCTTCGGCGGTATCCGAGGGCACCGCGGCATGGCGGATCAGGAATTCAAGGACGGCCGACGGCGGGAATTTGGGGGCGGTGCCGAACCCGCCGGCGTCGGGGTCTTCCGACCTCGCCAACGCGCCGACAGCTTCGGAGAGCAGCCCGGCGTCGAGCGGTTCGGGCGGGCCATCCAACCTCACCGCAGCACTCAGCTGGGCGCTTCCCATACTGGCGGCGAGCCCCCTGGCGTTCTGCTCGACGGCATCGCGACGCTCCACCCAGGCCTCATGGACGGCCTCCAGGACGTTCCTGAAGGAGGGCCTGCCGGGCAGCGGCACGGGCGGGAAGTATGTGCCGGCATGGCAGGCCAAACCATCCGGGGTGAGGAAGACCGACATCGGCCAGCCGCCCTCCCCGCTGATTGCCTGGGTGGCGGCCATGTACACTGAATCGACGTCCGGACGCTCTTCGCGGTCCACCTTGACCGGGACAAAGTGCGCGTTCAGGTAGTCGGCAGTTTCCTGGTCTTCGAACGACTCGTGGGCCATGACATGGCACCAGTGGCAGGCCGCATATCCGATGGAAAGGAAGACGGGAACATCCCGGGAGGCGGCCAAGGCGAAGGCTTCATCACCAAAGGGACGCCAAAACACCGGATTGCCGGCATGCTGGCGCAGATAGGCAGAGGGTTCGGTGCCCAGCGCGTTGGATGCGCCGGGCCATGGTGCTTCCGGGCGGTCAGCGTGACCCGGGAGCGTCATTGCCGTTCTCGTCGCTCGAAGGTCCTGCCTCCGCGGCCAAGCGGGCCTCTTCCACCTGCGCCCGGTAACGCACGCGGCGGATCCGGCGGACCATGTCCACGATCAGGAAGGTGGTGAGGATGACGATGAATGCCGTGAGGACGAAACCCCACGTTCCCGGCGTTACCTGGTCCTCGGACAGGCCCGGGCGCAGCGTGCCGGTGGGATCGGGCGACGGGCTGACGGTCAGGGCGAGGAGCAAGTGGTGCACGTTCAAACCTTCTATGGGAGTTGATGCATACCGGTCCGGGCGGAACTGGAAGCCTGGGGGCGTCCGGGCAACTTCTACAAACGATAGAAAGCCGGCTCTCCCTATCTTATCCCCGCGAAGAGATCCTTTTCCGGCAGTTCCGATTCGACCTTTGACTGGATGAGGGTGTAGTCCTCCCACGGCCACACCGTACGTTGGAAGTCCGAAGACACGGCGAAGAAGAAACCCACGGGGTCGATCTGGGTCTTGTGGGCCTTCAGTGCCTCATCCCGCTTCCCGAAGAAGTCCCCGCAGTCGATCTGGGTGGTGGTCTGATGGGCCGCGGCCGGCGGAGTGTGGCCTTCGGCGTCGGCTTCCAACCACGCTGCGAGCCTTTCCGCGTACGGCGACTGCAGGCCGGCCTCTTCCAAAGCGAAGTGCAGGGCGCGGAAACGCTCGGGACTGAAAGCGCGATCGTAGTACAGCTTGCTTGGCTGCCACGGTTCGCCGATGCCCGGATACCTGGCGGGGTCGCCTGCTGCTTCGAAGGCCTCAACTGCGACCTTGTGGGCCATGATGTGGTCCGGGTGGGGGTACCCGCCGTTCTCGTCGTAGCTGATGATCACGTGCGGCTTGAAGTCCCGGACCAACCGGACCAATGGCGCAGTGGCCCGCTCCAGCGGCTGCAACGCGAAGCATCCCGGCGGAAGCGCGGGAAGCGGATCGCCTTCAGGCAGCCCGGAGTCGACAAAACCGAGCCACCGCTGGCGGATGCCCAGGACGGCGGCCGCATTGGCCATTTCCAGCCGGCGTGCCCCTGCCATATCCCGTTTGGGATGCGGAGCGTCCTCCATGGCGGGGTTCTGGATATCACCGCGTGAGCCGTCCGTGCACGTGGCTACCATGACCTCGACGCCGTTGGCGGCATACATTGCCATGGTCGCCGCACCTTTGCTGGACTCATCGTCCGGGTGTGCGTGGACGGCGAGCAACCGAAGCTGCTCCGAATTGCTGGACGCGGTCACGGGACGGCTCCTCTTCCATGGTGTTGCGATGCAGGCTGTGCCGACGGTGCCGGGATCGGCACTAAACTGGACGGGTGACTTCTGAGGATCCATCGGCCACCGAATTTCCGGCAAGCAACAGCCTAGCCAATCGCTACGGCGGTCAAAAGCGCGGCCTGAGCCGGAAGGCCAAACGAAACATCGTCATTGGCGCCCTGGTAGTGGGCATCGGCTTCGCCGCCTACGTGGCCACCGGATCCGCCACTGCCCCTGTGACATTCAAGGACATCGGCTACAGCACTGTGGACGGGACGCAGGCCGAGGTGGACTACCAGGTCAGCAAGTCCCCTTCAGCAACCGCCAAGTGTGCCATCAAGGCCATGGATTCCAAGTTCGCCGTGGTGGGTTGGAAGGTCGTGGAAATTGGTCCCAACAATCCGGAGCAGGACGCGGACGGCGGGCGGACCACTGCCCAGCGGACGGTCCTGGCCACGGAATCCCCGGCAGTCTCCGGCGTAGTGGACAACTGCTGGATCGTGGATAGCGGTAAATAACAAGAATGTGACCCGCGACGCAACCGGTTTGGGTTCATCCAAAGGATTTACTACAATGGATGAAACCTTCAACCCCGTTAAGTTGGTTACTGAGTTTCACGAGTGGCCACCTCGGCGGGGTCTTTGCTTTGTCAGATCAAAAGGAGAAATCCGTGTCTACCACCAACAGCGCCACAGCAGCTTGGCTTACCCAGGAAGCTTTCGACCGCTTGAAGGCTGAGCTGGACCACCTTTCCGGCGCTGGCCGGGCGGAAATCGTCCAGAAGATCGAAGCCGCACGCCAGGAAGGCGACCTTAAGGAAAACGGCGGCTACCACGCAGCCAAGGAAGAGCAGGGCAAGATCGAAGCCCGCATCCGCCAGCTCACGGTGCTCCTGCGCGACGCCCAGGTCGGCGAGGCTCCCGCAGACGACGGAATCGTCGAGCCCGGCATGCTGGTTGTCGCCAAGATCGCCGGTGACGAAGAGCGGTTCCTGCTCGGTTCCCGTGAAATCGCCGGCGACTCCGATATTGACGTCTTCAGCGAGAAGTCCCCGCTGGGCGCCGCCATCATCGGCCACAAGGAAGGCGACAAGCTCAGCTACACCGCCCCCAACGGCAAGGAAATCACGGTGGAGATCGTTTCCGCCAAGCCGTACTCGGCCTAAAGTACCAAACGCTTAAAGCACGACGCCGGCCCTCCCCCTTTGCGTGGGAGGGCCGGCGTTTTGCGTCCCCGACTCCCCCAACCAGGTCGCATTAGTGCGCGTTTTCAGCCTTCAAAACGCGCACAGCTGCGACTCAGTTGGGTCAGACGGGGAAGCGGGAGCTGCTTGGCGTGTCCCGGGGCTTCGGGCGCAGGAGGATGGCAGCAACGACGCCGCCGATCGCGCCGCCAAGGTGGGCCTGCCAGGAGATGAAACCCATGACAGTGGGCAACACTCCGAAGAGGATGCCGCCGTACGCCATGAACAGCACAATGGACAGCAGGATCTGCCACCAGTTGCGGTTGAAGAACCCGCGGACCAACAAGAACGCGAACAGGCCGAACACCAGGCCGGAGGCGCCCACTGTGACGCTCCCCCCGCCAATCAGCCACACGGTCAGGCCCGAACCCAGCCAGCTGAACGCCAAGGCAGTGATAAAAACACGCAGGCCGGCCAGGAACACCAGGAACCCGAAGATCAGCAAGGGCAGGGTGTTGGACAACAGATGGTTCAGGTTGGCGTGCAGCAAAGGAAACGTCAGGATGTCCAGGACGCCGTCAAAGGTGCGGGACCGCAGGCCGAAGGTGCGGTTCAGTCCGTGCAGCATCAGGGTGTTCACGAATTCGATGGCGTAGAGCAGTGCCACGAAGCCGCCCATGAACAGCAGGCCGCCCCTGGCCCTGGCCGCCAGTGACTCCCGGGTCTCCGCACTGGAGCCGTCAGGTCTTCCAAGCACCATGGCGCCCCCTTAGTGCACCACGATCGGCTGGAAGCCCTCGGCCCGTAGCGCGCCAAGGACCTGTTCGCCGTGTTCGTGTCCCTTGGTTTCCAGGTTGATGGTGATGGACACATCGCCCATGCTGATCGAGCCGCCCAGGCGGGTGTGGTCCAGCCCGGTCACGTTGGCGTCGTTCTCGGCGATGATCCGGGCGATGGTGGCCAGCGAGCCCGGACGGTCGTCAAGCATCATCCGGACGGTCATGAACCTTCCGGCCGCGGACAAGCCGCGCTGGATGACTTTCAACATCAGCATGGGATCGATGTTGCCGCCGGAAAGTACGACGGCGGTGTTCCCCGGGTTTTCGATCTTGCCGTCCAGCAGTGCGGCTACGCCTACGGCACCGGCAGGTTCCACAACCATCTTGGCGCGTTCGAGCAGGAAGATCAGTGCCCGGGCCAGGGAGTCCTCGCTGACCGTCACTACATCGTCCACCAACTCGCGGATGATGCTGAACGGCAACTGTCCCGGCCGTCCCACGGCAATGCCGTCCGCCATGGTGGAAACCTTCTTCAGCGGCACCAAGGCATCGGCGGCCAGGGACGGCGGATAGGCGGCAGCGTTCTCCGCCTGGACACCGATGACGCGGATTTCCCGGCCGAGCTCCTTGGCCTTCGCCTTGATGGCCACGGCCACTCCGGCCAGCAGTCCGCCGCCGCCGACGCCCATGAGGACAGTGTCAACGTTGGGGATCTGCTCCAGGATCTCCAGGCCGATGGTGCCCTGTCCGGCTACGACGTCCACGTTGTCGAAGGGATGGACGAAGACCGCTCCGGTCTCATTGGCGTAGCGTTCGGCTTCGGCGAGTGCCTCGTCCACGTTGTGGCCGTGCAGCACCACCTCTGCGCCGTGGCTTCGCGTGGCGGCCAGCTTGGGCAGTGCCACGCCCAACGGCATGTAGATCCGGGCTTTGATTCCAAGGCTTTTGGCAGCAACTGCTACGCCTTGGGCATGGTTACCGGCTGAGGCCGCAACCACGCCGCGCTTTTTCTCCTCCTCGGACAAACGTGCCATCCGGACATAGGCGCCGCGGACCTTGAACGATCCTGCGCGCTGGAGGTTTTCACACTTGAAGAAGACGTTCCCGCCCACAAGGCTTCCCAGGGCACGGGACGACTCCACGGGAGTCTTGGTAATAATGCCCTCGAGCAGCTCCTGCGCCTTAAGGACATCGTCCAGGGTGACGGGCAGGGTTTCGAGGGTATTCACTGACTATTCTCCTTTTGTGGTGTCGGCTCCGGGTCGCTCCTCGGGGATGCTTCCTGAAGCCCTGGCCTTGCTTTCGGTACCGGTGGCGCCGCGTGATTGACCTACGGGCAGCTCCGCATCCTTGAAGTTGGAGTCACCGTCCGGTCCCGGCGAACCTTCAGCCGTTGGCGCTCCCACGGCACCCGGTCCCCCATCATGTTCCCACGATCGGCCGGCAATGTACCGAACGGCCGTGTTTACTACGGCGAGGATGGGGACTGCGAAGAGCGCTCCGGGAATGCCCGCGAGGTACGAACCAGCAGCCACGGTGAGGATGACGGCCACCGGATGCAGTGCCACGGCCTTGCCCATGACCAGAGGCTGGAGGATGTGGCTTTCCAGCTGCTGGACCAGCAGGACGATCGCCAACATGATCAGGGCGTTGACCGGACCGTTGGCCACCAGGGCAAGCAGCACGGCGATGGCACCGGTAACCAGGGCACCGACCACGGGGATGAATGAACCGATGAAAACCAGCACGGCCAAGGGCAGCGCCAGTGGTACTTGGATGATGGCGGCACCGACGCCGATGCCCACGGCGTCAACGAAGGCGACGAACATCTGGATGCGTACGTAGTTGACCATGGAGGTCCAACCGCGCCGGCCGGCTCCGTCAGTGGCAGCACGGGCCTTCTTCGGCAGGAGCCGGACCAGGAAAGCCCAGATCCGCTGGCCCTCGAGGAGGAAGAAGATCAGGATGAACAGCGCCAGGACCAGGCCTGCGGCGAAATGCCCGGCGGTGCTGCCGAAGGACAGGGCACCGCTGAGGATGCTGCTGCTGTTGTTCTGCAGGGCGTTGGCAGCATCGGCAATGTACTGGTCGATCTGGTCCGCGGTCAGGTGCAGTGGTCCGTCAGCAAGCCATGTCTGGATCTGCTGGATGCCGGCGAGCGCTTCCTGCCACAGTTCCCCGAATCCGGAAACAAGCTGACGGCCCACTAAAGCGAGCGAACCGGAGATCAACCCAATGAAGCCGAGGACCGTGATGGCCACAGCCAGGCCGTTGGGTACCTTCCGCTTGCGGAGCCACACCACCACCGGGTACAGCAGACCCGCCAGGAGGGAGGCCACCATGACGGGAATGATGAGGAAGCTGACCTTGCCGAGCAACCACACCAGGATGCCGATCATGACCAGGATCAGGCCTACCCGCCATGACCAGGCTGCTGCTATGCGCACGCCGTACGGGATATCTTCGGCAATTTGGCGGTCACTACGGGTTTTGGCGTCCGGTGTTGGCGTCATGAACCCATAATTCCGTAGCCCGGGCCGTATGGGAAACTGAGCGGCCCGGACGCGGAAAGTCCTGCTAAAGCGTCGCCGTGATTCCCCAGGACATGGTGAACGAACCGCCCGGCGGCAACCAGCGCAGCCCGTCTCCGCTGTTGAAGGCGTTGGCAGGACCGGTCATGGGCTCCATGGCCACTGATTTGGGACGTCCGGGGTACTTGTCGGTCACGAAGACGTGGACGTATCCGGCGCTCTGGTCATGGACCAGGCTGACGCTGCGTCCATCCGGTGCCGTCAACGTGTGACGCGCGATGCCGCCGTCGAACTCCAGATCCGTGAAGGAGGCGTCGATGTCCAGCCCGCCAACCGTCCTGCCTGCCGATAGGTTGAACTCCCCGTCCACCGCAGCTGTGCTGCGGGGTATCAGCCGCTCATCGGCTACCAGGCGCGTACCGGCTTTGACGGTGAGGGTGAGGTCCTCGCTCGCAACCTCGCCGATCCGGAGATAGGGGTGGGCGCCGAGGACGAAGGGGGCGTCCGCCGTCGAGTCGTTCACCAGCGTCTGCCGGACGCGAAGGTCCATATTCGCGTCCAGTTCGTAAGTGACGAGATGCCGTACCAGGAACGGGTACCCGTGTTGAGGGAAGACGGTGGCTTCGAGCGTGACGGAGAATTCGGATTCGTCCACCAGGGCGTACCCGGTGTTCCTGAGCAGTCCGTGGCTGGCGTTGTTGTGGGCGACCTCAGTGATGTCCAGCTGCTGCTTCTTGCCGTCGAGGTACCACACACCGTCCTCGACGCGGTTGGCCCATGGTGCGAGCGTAATTCCCGTGGCACCCGGCGGGATGTCCGCATCGCCGTAGGTTTCGGTCAGGTTCACGCCCGCCCGCGCATAGAGCCGCAGTCCGGCAGCCAACTCGGTAACGACGGCGACGGCGTCACCTCGCCGGAGTTCGAACTGGCGGCCGGTGGCGTACCGGCGCGGGGCGGTTTCGGGAGTGGATGCTGGGGGCGCGGAAGAATCGGGCATGGCAATACCGTACTCGTCCGGCCCGCAGCATCGGTCGTTGTTAAGTTTTGTTAGTAATTATGCGTTTTTGATCGATTGTGGAATCATGGTCCACATGAGCCGTCGCGTTACCAGCACCCGCCTCTCGGATAACCGCGAGTTGATCTACTTCGATGACCCGGAAACCCCCTCGCGTCCCCCAGGGGCTTTGGTGGACCACCGCAGCCTTCCGGCCCGCGGGGAACCCGGCGAAGTCCGGTTCGACGCGTTGTCCGGAGAATGGGTGGCCATCGCGGCCCACCGGCAAAGCCGCACCCATCTGCCGCCGGCCGATCAGTGCCCCATTTGCCCCACCACGGCAGCGAATCCGTCGGAGATCCCGGCACCTGATTACGACGTCGTGGTGTTCGAGAACCGCTTCCCGTCCCTGGGACCCGCTGCGGGTGACATCCCTCCGGCGCCTTCCGCCGGAGGCCACGGACTCAAAGGACCGGCATTGGGCCGCTGCGAGGTGGTCGCCTTTACCCCGCAGCACACCGGATCCTTCGCAGAGCTGGGGGAAACCCGCGCCCGGACCGTCATCGAAGCCTGGGCTCAACGGACTGAAGCCCTCAGCGCACTGCCCGGCGTCAAACAGGTGTTCCCGTTCGAGAACCGTGGTGCGGACATCGGGGTGACACTCCACCACCCCCACGGCCAGATCTACGCCTACCCGTACGTGACGCCGCGGGCAGCGAACCTGGGTGCGGTAGCCCGCCGCTACTATGACGACGTCGGTGCGAAAGAAACGCTGGCGGCATCCCTTCTCCGGGCGGAGAGGGAGGACGGCAGCCGCATGGTCCTCGAAGGCAAGCACTTCAGTGCCTATGTTCCCTTCGCGGCTCGGTGGCCCCTCGAAGTGCACCTTGTCCCGCACCGCCATGTGGCCGATCTGGCGGGACTCAGGGGCGAGGAAAAGGAAGAGCTGGCACACGTCTACCTTGACCTCCTCAAGCGCCTGGATGCCCTCTACCCAACGCCCATGCCCTACATCTCAGCGTGGCACCAGGCCCCGCTGGACCCGGTACTCCGGCCGTCCGGGCAGCTGCACCTCCAGCTGACCTCACCGCGGCGGGCGGCGGATAAGCTGAAGTACCTTGCCGGATCGGAGGCCGCCATGGGCGCATTCATCAACGACACCACCCCGGAGGCAGTGGCTGACCGCCTGCGCAGCGTTGCCGTGGCACCAGTCTCCGCCAAGACCATGGAGGACTCCCCCGCATGACCACCAGCACCGATGTCTTCACACTGACCGCGGCGTTCCATGAAGCATTCGGAACAGTCCCGGACGGCGTCTGGCAAGCACCGGGGAGGGTCAACCTCATCGGAGAACACACCGACTACAACGAGGGCTTCGTCCTGCCGTTCGCCATCGACAAGACAGCAAAGGTCGCTGTGCGGGTCCGCGACGATTCAACGGTCCGTTTGCTGTCCACCTTCGGCGGGCACGGTTTGGTCGAAGCCAGCCTTGACGGCCTTGAACCCGGTTCCGGGGAAGGGTGGTCATGCTACCCCTTGGGCGTCGCCTGGGCGCTGAAGGAACGCGGGGTCAGCGTCCCCGGCTTCGAACTCCTGCTGGACTCCGACGTTCCCCTCGGCGCCGGCCTGTCCTCCTCGCACGCGATCGAGTGCGCCGTCATCACGGCCCTCAATGAGCTCACCGGAGCCAACCTTGCGGCCGAAGAACTGGTTCTCGCTACGCAGCGGGCCGAGAACATCTTTGTGGGCGCCCCCACAGGCATCATGGACCAGTCCGCTTCGCTCCGCGGCGCCAAGGGACAGGCCGTGTTCCTTGACTGCAGGGACCAGCACGTCGAACTCGTTCCGTTCGACGCCGAGGCTTCCGGACTGGTCCTCCTGGTGATCGACACGAAGGTCTCGCACTCCCACGCGGACGGCGGATACGCCTCCCGGAGGGCTTCCTGTGAGCTCGGCGCCCAGGTGCTGGGAGTCACGGCGCTACGGGATGTTGGCGTGGAAGACCTGGAAGCGGCCTCCGGGCTGCTGGATGAGGTGACCATGCGGCGGGTCCGGCATGTGGTGACGGAAAACGACCGGGTGCTGCAAACGGTGGAATTGCTTGGTGCGCAAGGACCGGCCAGCATCGGGCCGCTGCTGGATGCCAGCCATGCGTCCATGCGGGACGACTTCGAAATCTCTTGCCCGGAACTCGATCTTGCGGTGGACACCGCCCGCGCCAACGGGGCCATCGGGGCCCGTATGACCGGCGGCGGCTTCGGCGGCTCGGCCATCGCCCTGACACCGGTGGGTGAGGAACAAAAGGTGCGTGACGCCGTCGTGCGTTCCTTCGCCGAAGCCGGCTACACCGCACCGGATATCTTCACCGTGACGCCTGCCGAAGGGGCTTTTCGTCTCGCCTAAGCGCCTGCAGCCCGGCCCGCACCGCGGGCGTAAGCTGGGGCAATGACTGAGGCTGTGATTGTTTCCACTGCCAGGAGCCCCATCGGGCGGGCCTTCAAGGGCTCCCTGAAGGACGAGCGCCCGGACGATCTTGCCACCGCCATGGTGGAAGCCGCCCTGGCCAAGCTTCCCGGATTCGATCCCGGAGCCGAGGATGGCCGTGGTCTGGACGATCTCCTGCTGGGCTGCGCCGAACCGAGCGGTGAGGCCGGCTCCAACATGGCCCGCGTCGTCGGTGTCCTCGCCGGGCTTGACCATGTTCCGGGCGCCACCATCAACCGCTTCTGCGCGTCCAGCCTGCAGACCCTGCGGATGGCCTTCCATGCCATCAAGGCCGGCGAAGCGCACGCGATCGTGTCCGCAGGCGTAGAAGCTGTATCCCGCTACCGGGACTGGGCCGGGGCCGGGGAAACCGACGCAGCCAACCACAACCCGGCCTTTGAATCTGCCGCCCAGCGGACCGCCGCCCGCGCGGCGTCGAACATTCCGTGGACCGACCCACGCCTCGGCGGACGGCTGCCTGACGTGTACATTTCCATGGGCCAAACAGCCGAGAACGTGGCCACGTCGTACGGCATCAGCAGGGCCGAACAGGACGAATGGGGCGTGCTGAGCCAGAACCGGGCAGAGGCTGCCATCGCTTCGGGCTTCTATGCCCGCGAAATCACTCCGTACACCCGCAAGGACGGATCCGTGGTTGATCGCGACGATTCGCCCCGGCCCGGCGTGACGCTGGAGGCGGTCTCGGCCCTGCAACCGGTCTTCCGGACCGAAGGCACAGTGACCGCGGGCAATGCGTGCCCGCTGAATGACGGCGCCGCGGCCATGGTGGTCATGAGCGATGCCAGGGCCCGTGAGCTGGAACTTGAACCCCTGGCCCGGGTGGTCTCCACGGGCGTCAGCGCACTCTCCCCCGAACTCATGGGCATGGGCCCCGTTGAATCCACGCGCCGCGCGCTGGCCACAGCCGGGCTCACCATGGCGGACATCGACCTGGTGGAACTCAATGAAGCCTTCGCAGTGCAGGTGATCGCGAGCGCGAGGGAGCTCGGCATCGATCCGGAAAAGCTCAACGTCCACGGCGGAGCCATTGCCTTGGGCCACCCCTTCGGCATGACCGGAGCCCGGATGACCACCACCCTGATCAACGGCCTGCAGGAACGCGACAAAACTTTGGGCCTGGCCACACTGTGCGTGGGCGGCGGACAAGGAATGGCCGTGGTGCTGGAACGCCTGCGCTAGGCCCGAGGCGTTGGCTCCCGGCACCCGGGCGCCGACAGGCCGGCTCTCAGCCGCGTGCTGGTACAACAATGCCCCCGAAGACTCTTCGGGGGCATTGTGTTGCTTGGGTCCGGGGCTAGTCGTCGCCCCGCAGGATTGCCAGGAGGCGGATGATTTCGACGTACAGCCACACCAGGGTGACCGTCAGGCCGAAGGCAGCCGTCCAGGAGTAGCGTTCCGGAGCGCCTGCACGAACGCCCTCCTCGATGCTGGTGAAGTCCATGATCAAGGAGAAGGCCGCAAGGCCGATCGCAAGGATGCCGATGAAGACGCCCAGCGGAATGCCGAAGATTTCAACGCTGGTGCGCAGGCCGAACGGCTCCTGCACGGCGCCGGTCCACATCATCACCAGGTTGATCAGGGCGAATACTGCGTAGCCGATGGTGGCGATCATGAAGAAGCGGACCATCTTGGGGGTCGCACGGACCTTGCCGCTCTTGAAGAGGGCGAGGGTCACGCCGAAGACGGCCAAGGTACCGATGACTGCCTGCAGGCCAACGCCCGGGTACATGGCGTCAAGGAAGCGGGTTAGGCCACCCAGGAAGAGACCTTCGAGGCCGGCGTACGCGAGGATCAGCGCGGGCGAAGGCTGCTTCTTGAAGGTGTTGACCAAGGCCAGGACGAAACCGCCCAGGGCGCCGACGATCATGAGCATGGTAGCCATGGCCGGTGCCACGAAGAGCGTGACTCCGGCGCCAAGCACCAGGACAACAAGGCACATGACGGTCTTCATGATGACGTCGTCGTACGTCATCCGTCCGGTGTCGGCCGGGCCTGCCGCAGGCTGGTTGTACATCTGCTGCAGTTGCTCGTTGGTCATGTTCTGCTGCTGCGCAGACCAAGCGGCGTGACCGTCCATGACCTGGCTCGGAGCACGTCCGGGGGCCTGGTTGAACTGCTGACCGTAGGGGTTGCCATACGGATTCTGCGGTACAGGCGGGGCCTGCTTCGCTCCACGGAAATTCTTTCCGTTGAAGATCGGGTTTCCGCCAAGGGCCATTGCGGGTGTCCTCCTGAGAAAGGGCTAAGTGATAATTTACGGTACCAATTACCACGACCGGACGGCAGGGATAGTTCCCTGCCCGCCCCAGCCGCAACCGAAACGTGATCCGCACCCTTGTTGCCGGTGGCGGCACAGTTGTTATCCGATCGCGATCTTCGCGCGCCTGACGTGGAGCTTTTTCAATCCCACCGAGCGGTAACATAGGCCACACACGGGTGACTTGGATCACATTTGAGGCAACTAGGTATGACCGTTTTCCGAGCCCCCTAACCGTTCGCACCGGCCGCAATGGCGCAGCCGGGACCACCCCCACTGTGGAGGTTTTCCATTTTGAGAAGCACACTGCGCGACCCGTCTACCAGACGGTCCAGAGGACTGCAGAGATCCGTGGGGGCGTTCTTTGCCGCCCTCATTGCCGTTCTGCTGATCGCCGCCCCCGCGGCGCAGGCAACTACCCCTTCGCCTTCGCCGTCAGCCACCAATTTCCAAAACAGCATCAGCGGCTTCCTCCGCGATGACAGCCGGAATCCCCTGTCGGGCGTCAAAATCAAGGCAACCGGCAACGGGTTCGAAGGCGAGGCCACCTCAAGCGAGAACGGATCCTGGCGCATCGGTGTTCCGGTCCAGGGCACCTACAAGGTCGAACTGGACGAATCCACCCTTCCGGACGGCATCAAGCTGGCGGACGGCCAGGAGAATCCCCGCGATGTCACCTTCAGCCAGACGTCCAACCTGTCCGTGATCTTCGCCTTCGGCGAAGGCATCGTGGTCCAGCAACAGGACTTCGGACAAAACCTGCTCAACCGCCTTGTGGCGGGCTTGAGTTTCGGCCTTCTGCTTGCCTTGGCGTCCGTGGGACTCTCCCTCATCTTCGGCACCACGGGCCTGACCAACTTCGCCCACGGCGAGATGGTAACCCTGGGCGCCGTGCTCGTGTTCCTTTTCAATGGACTCGGATTCCCCTTCTGGCTCGCCATCCTCCTGGCGCTGCTGGGCGGCGGCCTCTTCGGTTACGCCCAGGACGCGGGCCTCTGGCGTCCGCTGCGGCGCCGCGGTACGGGCCTCGTTCCCATGATGATCGTGAGCATCGGCCTGGCGTTGGCCGTCCGCTACGTCATCCAGTTCTTCTTTGGCGGCGCCACGCAGCAGCTGCCGGGGGCACAGAGCGCGGAGATCCAGATCGGCCCCGTCTCCATTTCCCC
The DNA here is from genome assembly GCF_026013155.1 of Paenarthrobacter sp. PAE-2. Lineage (NCBI taxonomy): Bacteria > Bacillati > Actinomycetota > Actinomycetes > Micrococcales > Micrococcaceae > Paenarthrobacter > Paenarthrobacter sp. PAE-2. The sequence goes on from NZ_JAPDNV010000001.1 coordinate 184,757, forward strand.
CAACAACCTGTGGTCCCTCATCATCAGCGCCGTCGTCATTGCCGTGATCGGCATCGTTCTTTTGAAGACGAGGCTCGGCAAGGCAACCCGTGCTGTCGCTGACAATCCGGCACTGGCCGCAGCCTCGGGCATCGACGTCGACTCCGTCATCCGCATCGTATGGGTAACGGGCGGCATCCTCGCCTCCCTCGGCGGCATCCTCTGGGCCTACTACCGCCCCGGCGTCACGTTCGACATGGGCTCCCAGATCCTGCTGCTCATCTTCGCCGGCGTTACCCTCGGTGGCCTTGGAACCGTCTTCGGTGCCCTGATCGGTTCCATCGTGGTGGGAATCTTCGTGGAGCTGACAACAGTGTTCGGCCTCCCCGCCGACCTCAAGTACGTTGGCGCCCTGTTCATCATGATCGTTGTCCTTTTGTTCCGACCGCAGGGCATCCTCGGCCGGCGTGAGCGTGTGGGTTAGGAGCGGGCCATGGATTTCGGATTCATTTTTTCCAGCGCCCTTGGCGAAATTTACAGTCCGACGACGGCGGCCTACGCACTTGCCGCTTTGGGCCTTGCGGTCCACTTCGGCTACTCGGGCCTGCTGAACTTCGGCCAGGCAGGCTTCATGGCCGTAGGTGCCTACGGCTTCGCGATCTCAACCCTGACTTTCAAGGCTCCGTTCTTCGTAGCACTGCTGATCGCCATTCTCTGCTCGGTCATCTTCGCCTTCATCCTCGGCATACCCACATTGCGCCTCCGGGCCGACTACCTGGCTATCGTGACCATCGCATCGGCGGAAATCGTCCGCTACGTGGTGACCACCAACCAGCTGACCAGCGTGACAGGTTCAGCCAATGGCCTGGCAGCCTTCGAAGGCGACTTCTACTCAATGAACCCCTTCCCGGAGGGGTCCTACCTGGGCATGAACAACAGGGACTTCTTCATCCGCGTCGTCGGATGGACCCTGGTGATCATCTGCTGCCTCCTCGTCTGGCTCCTGATGCGCAGCCCCTGGGGCCGCGTGCTTAAGGGCATCCGCGAGGACGAGAATGCGGTGCGCTCGCTCGGCAAGAACGTCTACGCCTACAAGATGCAAGCGCTCGTCATCGGCGGTGTCCTTGGCGCGCTGGCCGGCATGATTTTCACGCTCCCCCGCGGCGCCGTCCAGCCGTCCAACTATGGAACCGAACTGACGTTCTTCCTGTGGACCTGCCTCCTGCTCGGCGGCATGGCTACGGTGCTCGGCCCGGTGATCGGCGCCATGATCTTCTGGGTTGTCCTGTCCCTGACCCAGAGCATCCTGTACGGCCTCATCGAGTCGGGTGCCATCACGTGGCTGACCACTGTCCAGGCAGGCCAGTTGCGGTACATCCTTGTAGGTGTAGCCCTGATGCTCCTGATGATCTTCCGCCCGCAAGGCGTCTTCGGCAATAAGAAGGAGCTTGCATTCGCATGAGTGAAAGCAACAACCAAACCAGCCCCGGAATCGGCGGCTCCGGAACAACGGAGAACGTCGACTACATGACCGACACCCGCCCGATCGCCGTCGGCGAGAACACTCCCGGGTGCAAGAAACGCGATCCTATTGTGGTGGCCGAGAATGTCACGCGATCCTTCGGCGGCATTAACGCCGTCGACGTCGAGTACCTCGAGATTCCCCGGCACAAGATCACCGCCTTGATCGGCCCCAACGGCGCCGGCAAAACCACGCTGTTCAACCTGTTGACCGGCTTCGACACCCCCAACTCGGGGCAGTGGCAGTTCGAGGGCAACAGCCTGGCGGGCGTCTCCTCCTACAAGGTGGCGCGCATGGGCATGGTCCGGACCTTCCAGCTCACCAAAGTGATGGGCAAGCTGACGGTCATGGAAAACATGCGCCTGGGCGCTGCCAACCAGCCCGGAGAACGGTTGTCCAAGGCCCTCTTCAAGGGCATGTGGGGCGGCCGTGAGAAGGAGATCACCGCGCAGGCCAACGTCCTGCTGGAGAAGTTCAAGCTGGACGCCAAAAAGGACGACTACGCGGCATCCCTGTCCGGTGGCCAGAGGAAGCTCCTGGAAATGGCACGCTCCCTCATGGTCCGTCCCAAGCTGGTCATGCTGGACGAGCCCATGGCCGGCGTCAACCCTGCCCTGACCCAGTCGCTGCTGGACCACATCAAGAACCTCAAGGCCGAGGGCATGACCGTGCTCTTCGTGGAGCACGACATGAACATGGTGCGCCACATCGCCGACTGGGTGGTGGTCATGGCCGAAGGCAAGGTGGTGGCTGAGGGCCCTCCAGGGGAAGTCATGAAGAACCCCGCCGTGATCGACGCCTACCTCGGCGCCCACCACGACGTCGATCTGGGCGACGCCCAAGGTATCAAGGAACTCGAAGCCGAACTCGTTGCCGATGACGAGTCGGTAGTGGGAACCGAGGACGCCGGCATCCTTTCCACCGACGTCACCGAAACCAAACAGGAGGAGGGCAAGTGAGCGCCACCAGTGCCATGCCTGCCGCCGCAGGCAGTCCCACGGAAGAAGCCGTCGTCAAGGTCACCGACCTCGTGGCCGGCTATCTGCCGGGCGTCAATATCCTCAACGGGTGCAGCATTGAAGCCCGGAAAGGTGAATTGATTGGAATCATCGGTCCCAACGGTGCCGGCAAGTCCACTCTCCTGAAGGCGATGTTCGGGCTGGTCAAGGTCCACTCAGGCACTGTCGTGGTGCGTGGCAAGGACCTTACGGGCCTCAAAGCCAACAAACTGGTGACGCAGGGTGTGGGCTTCGTACCGCAGACCAACAACGTCTTCTCCACCCTCACCATCGAAGAGAACCTCCAGATGGGCCTGTTCCAGAGGCCCAAGGTATTCAACGAGCGCTTCGACTTTGTCACCAGCCTCTTCCCCGAACTCGGCAAGCGGCGTGCACAGCGTGCAGGCTCGCTGTCCGGCGGTGAACGGCAAATGGTGGCCATGGGCCGTGCCCTCATGATGGACCCGGCCGTGCTGCTCCTGGACGAGCCCTCGGCCGGCCTTTCCCCCGTGAAGCAGGACGAGACATTCCTGCGCGTCCACGAGATCAACCGTGCCGGCGTCTCGGTGATCATGGTGGAACAGAACGCACGCCGCTGCCTGCAGATCTGCGACCGCGGGTACGTCCTGGACCAGGGCAGGGACGCCTACACGGGCACCGGACGCGAACTCATGAAGGATCCCAAGGTCATTCAGCTCTACCTGGGCACCTTGGCCGACGAGGTCTAACAAAGGCATCGCTCCACAGCCGGAGGAGGGGTTCCGGGATGCTTCCCGGAACCCTTCCTTTCTGCGTTTGCAGGCCCTGCTCTTGTCCCCCGCGAAGTCCACCAATTGGCGAGTTCACAGTTCCCCACAACACCTCATCAACCGCGGGATGGCATGCTGGACCGATGACTGACGCAATTTCCAGCCGACAGTTGGAACTCTTGACGTCCTGGCTTGGTCACTTCACTGTGATCCAGGACCACTCCTGGCCGCTCCAGGACACTACCGTCCTGCAGCTGGACACCGAGGATGGCCGGCACGTTACGGTGAAGGCCAGCCTGACCAGCCACCACATCCGCCGCGAAATCAAGGCGTACACCCGTGGGCTGCCCGGCCTCCGCGGCAGGGTTCCTGACCTTTTGCACTCCGCACCGGATGCCGGCCTGTTGGTCACCGGATTCCTGCCCGGCACGCTGGTAGCCGGGACCGCGGCAGAACATGAATCGGATACCTATTACCAAGCCGGCAAGCTCCTTGCACTGCTGCATCGGCCGGCGGGAACATCCGAGAGTTACTTGCGCTCGATGGCGGCCAGGACTTCTGCGATGATCGAGCGCCTGGACGGCCTTGTGGCCGCACCCGTGGTGCGCCGCGTGGCTGAGGAGCTTGCCGCCGTCGAGGTTTACCCTGTTGAGTTGGTGACCACCCACGGCGATTTCCAACCCAGGAACTGGCTGTACGACGACGGCGCGGTGAAAGTAATCGACTTTGGCCGCGCGGACCTGCGCCCGTGGGTCCACGACGTGGTCCGCCTCAGCCACCAGCAGTTCCGGACAAACCCGGAACTTGAGGCGGCTTTTCATCACGGGTTCGGGCGGCTCGTCCGGACCCCGGAAGAGGCCGGCGTGTGGCGCCTCGAGAACCTGAACCAAGCCGTCGGAACCGTGGTCTGGGCACATCAGGTGGGAGACCAGGCCTTCGAACAGCAGGGTGTCCTCATGCTTGAAAGGGTGTTGGAAGGCTTCGAACCGTTCGCTTCCTGAACGCCCGCGTACCGCCACGACCCACTTTGCAGACGTCAGCGCCCAACACGCCGAGGATTGGAGTGCCAGCCAGGGCTTTTCCCCTCAAAGTGGGTCGTGGCGGCACGCCTGCCCTGCTGAGGGCCTGTGAATGCCGGGGCTTGGGGGTGCCGGACGCACAAGCAGGCCCCCTTCCACCGAGGTGGAAGGGGGCCTGCGGGTCAGCGGCGTGGAGAAAGATGCGGCTTAGAGCTTGCCGAACTCTTCACGAACCGGCTTGTAGGTGTTGTCATCCTGGTATTCGTAGATACCGATGTACGCCTCGGTGGGGTCACCGGCGTCGGAGAAGGTCACCGGACCGGACTGGCCGTCGTAGTCGATGTCCTTGCCTTCGCGCAGGAGCGTCACGCAAGCAGCGTAGCTGCTGCACTTTTCGCCGCCCTCGGAAACTTCCTTCAGCTTGGCTGCGATGTCCGGCCCCTTGGTGCTCTTGGCAGCCTCGGCGGCCAGGGAGATCAGGTTCACGGCGTCGTAGGACTCACCTGCGTAGCTGTAATCCTTCAGGGCGGGATCGATGGCCAGGAGCTTCTGCTTGAAGGCGTCCTTGGCGAAGGTACCCGGGATGGTGCCCTGGGCGCCCTTCAAGGTGCCTGCCTGGAAGTCCTTGCTGTAGTCGGAAGTGTTTCCATCAACCATGAACAGCTGCGTCGGCTTGATGCCCTTGCCGGTGATCAGCGGAACGATGCTCTTGGCCTGGTCGAAGGTAATCAGGGCAATGGCATCCGGCTTGGCAGCGAGGACCTTGTCCACTTGGCTGCTGAACTGCGAGTCGCCTTCGTTGAACAGTTCCTCAGCCACAACCTTGCCGCCGGCAGCCTCGAAGGCTTCCTTGACGTTCTTCTGCAGGCCGGTTCCGTAAGCGTCGTTAAGCACGATCATGCCAACGGTCTGGGCTCCACAGGTGGCCATGTAGTTGCCGAGGACCTTGCCCTGCAGGACGTCGGAAGGCGCAGTACGCCAGTACAGCCCCTTGTCATCCCACGTAGTGAAGTCCGGCGAGGTGTTGGCCGGCGAGAACTGGATGACACCCGCACCCGTGATCTGGTTGATGACGGTCTTGGAAACACCCGAGGAGGCTGCACCGATGATGGCGCTGACTCCCTGGCCCAGGAGGGCGGTGGTGGACTGCGTAGCGATATCGGTCTTGGTATCACCGGAGTCACGGTGGATTACCTCGACGGGAGCACCGAGCACGCCGCCTGCATCATTGACTTCCTTGATGCCGAGGTTTACACCGGCAATTTCGGGCGGGCCAAGGAACGCCAGCGACCCCGTTGTCGGCAGGAGCGATCCAATCTTGAGCGGAGTGGAGGTAGTGGTGGTCGAAGGAGGTACGGGGCCAGAGTTGGTAGCGGCCTGGCTGTTGCCTGCACCCGCCCCTCCACTGGGTGCCGGGCAGGAAATGCCTGCTGCGGCGGCCGAGCTGGAGCCGGTATTGGACTGGCTCGGCGTTGAAGACCCGCCACAGGCTGTGGCGAGCAGAGCGACCCCAATGCCAAGCGCTGTTAGCTTGGCGGCCCGGGGCGCCGCTTGGGAAAGATCAAACATTCGTTGTCTCCTCGATCGAAAGGTGCGAACCGCCTTTGATGCGATAACTCAGGTATTCCTGATTAAGACTCAAACTAGTGCAATTGATCGGCGAAGATAAGTGATTGAGGTCACATCCCTATAACACTCGTTGCCTGTGGGGAATCTACGAGCCAGCTGGGAAAACTCTTCAAAAAGAAAGCAGGAAAGGGAAGCGGATTTCCGCTTCCCTTTCCCGTTGTGCCCCAGGTGGGACTCGAACCCACAACACGCGGATTTTAAGTCCGATGCCTCTGCCAATTGGGCTACTGGGGCGCCCGGACCATGTTATCCCAGCTGAAGATGTCCTGCGCTAAAGGCGCTCAAACGGCGCCGCGTAGCGGAAGGTTCCCCGCACGCCGTCGGGCCATGCCGGAAGCCGCAACAGCTGGAAGTGATCGCCCCACGCAGCGTCCGGCGGAGCGACGCCGACGGTTGCCGCCGGGACGTAGCCGAAGCGCGGGTAGTAGCTGGTACTTCCCAGCAAAGCGATTCCGCGCTCCCCTGCCGCTGTGGCCCGCAGCGTGGTCTCGCGCATCAGCGCAGAACCGATCCCCCGCCGCTGGAGCGTGGGCTCCACCGCTATTGGCCCGAGGCCAAGGAGTTCCAGGTCCCCCACCCATGCCCGGGTACTGATGACGTGCCCCACGATCTCACCGGCGATTTCCGCCACGATGCTCAGGTTCGGAATGTATTCGTCGCACTCGAAGAGCTCCCGCAGCAGGCCCACCTCCACTGGCGTACCTTGGACGGGTTCCCCCGTGACCGGCGAAACGGAGAACGCCTTCGCGGCGAGTTCCAGGATGGCCGCACGATCCTCCGGGCGTTCGTCCCTCAGCACTATTCCGCGTCCCAGCAGGCGGAGCACATCAAGGGCGCGTCCGGCCTCGGCAGCCGGCACCAGCAGGTGGTCGTGGTGGAAGCCGGCCAGGACGTTGCAGCTGATGCCGGCATGGGTGAGGGCCGAACTGACCGCGGCAGTCAGTCCAACAGCTTCCAGGGCCGAATGGATCTGCAAGGTGATCCATGCAGCCACGAAGTCATAGTGCAGGCCGAGCCGGTCCGCTTCATCGCGCCGCAGCACCACGGTCAGGCCCTCCGCTTCCCGGACCGCAGCCTCGATGTCGCCTTCCAGCGGCTTTCCGTGTGGCCAGAGTGCGTAGACGTAGTCGCCCTCCCGGACAACGGGGTGCATGGATTCGAGGAGTGTTTCCAAGTCGGTTTCGCCGGGCATGCGTACAGTCTAGGCGCGCCCGCCACGGTGTGACGGCGAGGCGTTAAACGTCGACGGCGGCCACTCCCCTCAGGGGAGCAGCCGCCGTCGTACTTCTTGCTACTTGGCGTTAGCCGTTACCGGGGTCTTGACCTCGGCGGGCTTGGCTTCAGCAGGTGCGGGAGCGGCAGCAGCCGGCTTCGGGGCCGGGGTTGCTGCGGCCACGAACGCACCGCGCGGGTTGTCCAGGTCCATCAGCTGCGTGGTGTCGCGGCCGGCGAAGAAGGCCAGGATCCAGCCGAAGACCACGCGGAACTTGCGCTCAACGGTGGGCATGGCCATGCCGTGGTAGCCACGGTGTGCCAGCCAGGCGAGTCCGCCCTTGAGGCCGATGCGGCCCAGCAGGTTGATGTTCGCAACACCCTTCCACTCGCCGAAGCCGGCTACAGCACCAAGGTTCTTGTGCTTGTAATCGTGCAACGGCTTGTCCCAGCGGGAAGCCCAGAGGTTCTTGGCGAGCTTCTTGGCCTGGCGAAGTGCGTGCTGTGCGTTCGGTACGCAGGTACCGTCCGGGAGGCCCTTGCCGGTCAGGTCCGGAACAGCGGCGATGTCGCCGGCAGCCCAGGCGTTCTCGATGATGCCTTCGTCGCCTGCAATGCGCAGGTCCGGGAGGACGCGGACGCGGCCACGGGGTTCGAGCGGGAAGTCGGTGGAGCGGATCATCGGGTTGGCCTGCACGCCTGCAGCCCAGACCAGCGTGTCTGCTTCGACTTCACCGGCGGAGGTCTTGTCCGGCAGGTTGATGAGCTTAAGGTTGCCTTCGGCGCTGTCCAGCGAGGTGTTGAGCAGGACCTCGATGCCGCGGCTGCGGAGGTGTTCCACAACCCACTCGGCTTGGGAAGCGGTGACCTCGGGCATGATGCGGCCCATGGCTTCGACCAGGATGAAGCGGACTTCCTCCTGGCGGATGCGCGGGTTGTTGCGCACAGCTGCGCGGGCGAGGTCTTCCATTTCGGTGAGGCACTCGATGCCGGCGAAGCCGCCGCCAACAACCACGAACGTCAGGGCCTTGGCACGTGCGGCAGGGTCCGTCATGGTGGATGCGGCTTCGATGCGCTCAAGGAGCTTGTTGCGCAGCGCAACAGCTTCCTCGATGGTCTTCAGGCCGATGCCCTTGTCCGCGAGGCCCTTGATGGGGAACGTACGGGTGATGGCACCAGCGGCCATGACGACGTCGAAGTACGGGATCTCAAACGGAGCGCCGCCGTCCGAGGGCGCAACCACAGCGGTGCGGTTGGCGTGGTCGATGCTGGTGACGCGGCCCTGGATGAGCTCAGTCTGCTTCAGGTGCTGACGGTGGGAGACAACGGCGTGGCGTGCCTCGATGTTGCCGCCGGCCACCTCGGGGAGGAACGGCTGGTAGGTCATGTAGGGCAGTGGATCCACGACGGTGACGATGCCACCTGCATTCGCGATCTTCTTCTGCAGTTTGAGTGCTACGTACAGGCCGACGTAGCCGCCGCCGACGACGAGAACCCGGGGACGGTCAATGAGCTCTGGGGTGGTTGCCATGACACCAGAGTACAGTACTTTGTGAAAATCTTCACTAACTACGTTTGGTAGGTGGATCCACCGCTTCCATGACGCCGGTATCGGCCTCCTCCGGCGTCGCCGGCGGGTTTTTATAAGCCCGGCGCAACTGGATTGCGGCACCGGCAATGATGGCGATGAACAAGGCGCCAAAGCCAAGCACGACGGCGGCCGGCAAGGCATCGTCGACCGTCGCCGGAGCCTGCGCCACTGGAACGGTGGGGTCCGCCAAGGTGGGAGGCGCGCTGGTGGGACTCTCGACCGGAGCCTGGGTGGGTGCGCTGAGATCGCCGCGTCGATGGACCCTGATCCAATCGCCGATGGAGCCTAACGGGTTGGTACTGGTTGTGGGGACGGTTCCCTTCAAAGCAGCCTCGGCATCAAGGATCCCGTAGCCGTACAACGGGTCCTTGCCCGGGGCGCCTGCGTCCTTGGCGGTGCTCACGATCCGGTTGATGACCTGCGCTGCACTCATCTCCGGCCACTTGGACCGGATCAGGGCGGCGACCCCGGAAACGATGGGCGCTGCACCCGAGGTTCCGGCCCACTCAGCGTAACCGCCGCCCGGGATGCCGCCCACGAGGTCTTCAGCGGGGGCTGCTACACCGATGCTGATGCCCTGGGAGGAGGAATCCACGCTGGCTTTGCCGTCGCCGTCCAAGCCTGCGACCGTGAGAACCCCGGGGATGGTGGCGGGCGCGCCCACCTGGACGTTGCCGCCCACCCGGTTCCCGGCCGCAGCCACAATGACGACGTCCTTCTGTTCGGCGTAAAGGAAGGCCGCGTCCCAACTCTGCGGCCAGTCCGGCGACGTACTGCCCAAGGAAATGTTGATGACCTTCGCACCGTTGTCCACGGCCCAGCGGACGGCATCCGGGATTTGTTCCTGGTCCGTTTTTCCGCCGGGGTTCGGCGAGCCAAGCCATGTGGAGACGGACAGAAGTTCTGCTTCCGGCGCTACGCCCACTATCCCGTCAGGCCCGCCCGCAGGCGGCGTGGTGGGGGCCGCAGACGGCGAGGCGGACGGGGAAGCTGTAGGCGTTGTGTGTCCGCGGCCGGCCAGCATGGTGGCCACCAATGTGCCGTGCTCCGGTTTGGCGCCGATGCTCTTCTGGCCGTTCGGCGCTCCCGCTTTCGAGGCATCAGCGCCGCCGGTGACAACTCCCTTGAGGTCCGGGTGGTTGCCGTCAACACCGCTGTCGATGATGGCTACCTTGACGCCGGCCCCTTTCGAGACCTGCCAGGCGTTGGTGATTCCCGATTCCTTGAGCCAGTGCTCTTTGTCCCGCCACGAGTCGGCCATAGCCGCCGGTGCGGTCGCCAGCGAGCCCACCAGCGCTCCCCCGGCCAGGAAGGCCGCGAGCGAGGCGGAAAAGCTGCGCCGGAACCGCATGCTCACGCAGAACCCTGGATGCTCAGTGCAATGCCGTCCAGGATGTCGTGCTCACTGGCCAACGCGCCAGTGATGCGTCCGTTGCCCGATTCGACCAGTCGGGCGACGATGCGTCGCCACACCAGTGCGCCGGCTCCAATAACGTCCACCCGGCCTGGGTGCATGTAGGGCAGGGCGGCACGATCGGCACGGCCCATGTTCAGCAGGTTGGTCGCGGCATCGCTGATGGTGCCGGAATCGAGGTAGGCGCCATGGATGCGGTTCGGCTGGTACTCGCTCAGGCCCAGGGCGTGTGCCGTGATGGTGGTAATGGAACCGGCAACGCCCACGACGGCGGTGGCCCGGTGGAAGGGAACGGTTTCCGCTGCGAGGTTGATGGCTGCGTCGACGTCGGCTTCCGCTGCTGCGATCTCTTCCGCGGTGGGAGGATCGCCCTTGAGGTGCCGTTCCGTCAGGCGGACGCACCCGATGTCCACCGAACGGGCAGCGATGACGCCGTTGGAGTCACCCAGGACGAACTCCGTGCTGCCGCCGCCAAGGTCTACTACCAGGACGGCGTCGTCGTCTTTGACCGGCAGCACGCTGCTGGCACCGGCGAAGGACAGGGAAGCTTCCTCGTCGCCGGAGATGACCTCGGGTTCCACGCCCAGCAACCCGCGGATGCCATCGACGAAGACGTCCCGGTTCCGGGCGTCCCGCGTTGCCGACGTGGCGACGAAACGGACCTTGCCGGCGTCGTGCTTGTTGATCAGTTCCGCGTAATCCTTGGCGGCAGCGAAGGTCCGCTCGAGGGCCTCGGGAGCGAGCTCCCCGGTGGCGTCAACGCCTTGTCCCAGGCGGACCACGCGCATTTCGCGGACAACGTCAGTCAACGGCCCGGATCCCCCGTTGGGGGAGTCGGCGATCAGCAGGCGGATCGAGTTGGTTCCACAGTCGATGGCGGCCACACGGTTCATGGATGCTCTTCCGTCGTTTCTGCAGTTGTGTCCTCAGGGGTCTTTGACTTGCGCACCGGGGCCGGCCGGCCAACGATGCCGGGCAAGCCCTGCGGGCCATGGCGGCTGAGATCCCTCGACGGGGCCTCACCCTCGGTGTCCCATGCGCCGTCGCAATAGCAGCGGTCCTTGGTCCACCACTCCGAGATGGCTTCCAGCGCTTCATCACCCAACGGGTTCACGCCGGGACCGGCCGCCAGGGAGTGGCCCACCAGGACATGCAGGCATTTCACGCGGGTGGGCATGCCGCCTGCCGAGACTCCGGCAATCTCCGGAACCGCACCTGTACCGGAACGTTCGGCGATCTGGTCCCGGGCCTGGAGGTAGGACTCGTGGGCGCCGCGGTAGGACTCGGCGAGATCCGGCTCGGCGGACAGGCGGTCGTTCATCCGGTTCATGAGCCCGGCTGCTTCCAAACGCGACACCGCCGACGTAATGACCGGGTGGGTCAGGTAGAACGTCGTGGGGAACGGGGTCCCGTTGCTCAGTCGGGGTGCCGTGGCCGCAACCAGAGGGTTGCCGCACACGCAACGGGCGGGGATCTCCACGACGTCACGGACGGGACGGCCGAGCTGGCGGCTCAGGACATCCAGGTCGTGTTCTGATGGCTGGCGGGATTCCTGCGGCAAGGCTGCCGTGTTTGCTTCCACTTGTGCTGCCAACCTTCCTGCCCTTTGTGGTCGCCTCCCCGGAGGGCACGACGGCGGCGGGCACCGCGTCTAGTCTGTTGCCGATCGTCTGATGGACTCCCAAAGCGCATCCACCCAGGGCAAGTTGGCCGGGTTTTCGGATGTGCCGGAGCCGGTGCGGCCCCCAGGCGTTCCGGCGGCATCTTCCCCGCCAAACACCCAGTATCCCGTTTCACCCGGCATAACCATGTTAATGCGGTCGCGGGCTTGCTGTTTCACGTAGTTGGGGTCCTGCCACCGCGATAGCTGCTTGTTCAGGTCCTCCTGCTCGGCTTCCTTCGCCGCGATTTCCGCTTCCAGGGCCGAGATTTCGGAGCGTTTCTCGAGGAACACCTTGACCGTAGGGGCCAGCATGACCGTGATGGCAATCATGACCACTGCAAAGGCCAACAGGCGTCCCGAGAAGGCCTTGGCCGGTACCGGATCGATGCTTTCAGGATCACCGGGGACCTGTTTGGTGCCCCCTGACGTGCTGTCCGGGGCGTAGGTACCGCGGAGGGAAGGAGCGGATTTCGACGGCGTGCCACTACGCGCGGACGGCTTCCTCACGGCAGTCGCGGCGCCGGCACCGCCCTGCGCGCCCGTTGCTTTTCCCTTTGTGGCGCTACCGGACGTTCCTGCCGACGTGGTCGAGGGGCTGTTGCCGAATGAAGCCTCGATGATCTCGCCGCCCGCCTCATCGGCGGGACCGCCGGCCTGGTGGCGTGCGGGGGCGTGCGGGGAGCCGGACGGCCTGCCGAGGGCGTCGGCCCTGGGTACCTTTGGACGACGGGTGGCCATGACACTCCTGTAATGCCCGGTGCTTGCCTGGCGGGTTGCTGCGCTTGCCCTCGCGCCTGACATTCTTGCGTTGGTTCCTTGGCCCGCGGTCCAGCAGGCAAGCGTTAAACAGAACCGGCGGCTATGGTCTTTCCACCATAGCCACCGGTCAGCTGTTTTCGCGGAAGGCTAGCCCTTGAAACGCGGGAAGGCGCTGCGTCCGGCGTAGCGTGCGGCGTCGTCCAGTTCTTCTTCGATGCGCAGCAGCTGGTTGTACTTGGCTACGCGCTCGGAACGGGCCGGGGCACCGGTCTTGATCTGGCCGGCGTTGGTGGCAACGGCGATGTCGGCAATGGTGGTGTCCTCGGTCTCGCCTGAGCGGTGCGAGGTGATGGTGGTGTAGCCGGCGCGCTGTGCCAGGGACACGGCGTCGAGCGTCTCGGTCAGGGAGCCGATCTGGTTGACCTTGACCAGCAGCGAGTTGGCCGTGGCGGCGTCGATGCCCTGCTGCAGTCGGACCGGGTTGGTCACGAAGAGGTCGTCGCCAACCAGCTGGACCTTGTCGCCGATCGTGTCGGTGAGGGTCTTCCAGCCTTCCCAGTCGTTCTCATCCAGCGGGTCTTCGATGGAGACCAGCGGGTAGTCGGCAACCAGCTCGGCGTAGTAGGCGCTCATCTCGGTGGAGTTCAGGGCCTTGCCTTCGAACTGGTAGGCGCCGTCCTTGTAGAACTCGGAGGAAGCGACGTCCAGGGCCAGCGCGATGTCCGTGCCCGGGGTGTAGCCGGCGTTCTTGATGGCTTCCTGGATCAGGTCCAGTGCAGCGCGGTTGGACGGCAGGTTCGGAGCGAAGCCGCCCTCGTCGCCGAGGCCCGTCGAGAGGCCCTTTTCCTTCAGGACGGACTTGAGGTTGTGGTAAACCTCAACGCCCCAGCGGAGACCCTCGGAGAAGGTCTCGGCGCCGATCGGAGCGATCATGAATTCCTGGATGTCAACGTCGGAGTCTGCGTGCGAGCCGCCATTGAGGATGTTCATCAGCGGGACCGGAAGAACGTGGGCGTTCGGGCCGCCCAGGTACTTGTACAGCGGCAGGTCGGCCGAGGCTGCGGCGGCGTTGGCGACGGCGAGGGACACGCCGAGGATGGCGTTGGCGCCGAGCTTGCCCTTGTTGGACGTGCCGTCGAGGTCGATCATCGCCTGGTCGATGCTGCGCTGGTCCGTGGCGTCGAAACCGATCAGGGCCGGGGAGATCTCGTCGATCACAGCGTCGACGGCCTTCTGGACACCCTTGCCGAGGTAACGGCCCTTGTCGCCGTCGCGGAGCTCAACGGCCTCGTGCTCGCCGGTGGAGGCACCGGAGGGAACTGCTGCGCGGCCGATCTGGCCGTCGGAGAGCAGGACCTCTACTTCTACGGTCGGGTTTCCGCGGGAATCAAGGATCTCGCGGGCGTGGATGGCATCGATAAGCGCCATGGATGTGCTCCTTATGGTGAAGCGATTTACAGGAATCTAGAGGGGAATTCTCGACGTCCTCGTCGCTACTAGCGTAGTCGAGAGTGGCTTAGGTTACGGAACGGTTTCCTCGGGAGCACGTCACGAATGCCGTTCGTGACCATCGTGGAAGGCACGCACGGCCTTCCGGAGTGCGCGTTCGGCGTCGAGTCCCTGCCGGTGGGCGCCGGCGACGACTGCCAGCAGCAGCTCGCCCAGCGCCTCTTCGGAGTCCGGCACCGCAACAGGCCCGACGGCGGCCGGCGCACCTTGCTGATCGATGGCCAGGCCGGCGCGCGCGGCCCTGTCCAGGGATTTCTGTGCCGCCGCCAAGGCGGGCAGGTGCGGCGGTATTCCCTCGAACGGATCGGCGCGCTCCGGTTTCTCGGCGCGTTTGGCCGCATCCCACCGGATGATGATTTCCTCGACGCTGGCCGGGAAACTCTCCTGCAGGGAACCGTCGGCCTTGAAGACGTGCTGGTTCCGCCGGATCATCTTGGCGTTGATGCCCTCTGCGACGGCTTCGAAGTCGAAGCTGCCGCGCTCCTTGGCGAGCCGGGCGTGCAGCACCACTTGAAGCAGTACGTCGCCCAGCTCACCGCGGAGTTCGTCATCAACGGAACCGGCTTCGATCGAATCCACTACCTCGTAGGCTTCCTCGATCAGGTATTCAACCAGCGATTCATGCGTGAGCGCACCCATCCAGGGGCAGTGCTCACGCAGGGCACCGATTGTTTCGATAAGCCGGTCGATGCTGTTGGCGGGCTCCTTAGCCGAGGTTGGCGTAGGCATCGTTGATGTACTCCACCAAAGCCTCGCGCTCATCCAGCGGCAGGAAGGCTGCCTCGGCAGCATTGAGCGTCAGTTCCAGGAGGTCATCGAGGTCGTAATCGAAGGTTTCCACCAGGAGTTCGAACTCGTCCGTCAGGGTCACCCCGCTCATGAGCCGGTTGTCCGTGTTGATGGTGACGTTGAAACCGAGCTGGAAGAGCATGTCCAGCGGGTGGCTTTCGATGCCTTCGCCGAAGCTGGCGATCGCACCCGTCTGCAGATTGGACGAAGGGCAGATCTCCAAAGGAATTCCCCGGTCCCGGACCCAGCCGGCCACGTTGCCCAGGGTGACCAGGCCGACGGTGCCCTCGCCGTCGTCGTCGGCGTTATCTTCGAACTCAACCGTGATGTCCTCCGCGATGCGGACGCCGTGGCCCAGACGCAGTGCGCGGCCGTCCACCAGGGCTGACTGGATGCTCTCCAGGCCGGCGGCCTCGCCCGCGTGGACTGTCGCCGGGAAGTTGTTGACCGCCAGGTAGGTGAAAGCGTCCTTGAACCGGGAGGGCAGGAAGCCGTCTTCCGCTCCGGCGATGTCGAATCCCACGGCGCCCCGGGTCCGGTGGCGGACGGCGAGTTCGGCGATTTCCTGGCCACGGTCAGCGTGGCGCATGGCGGTGATCAGCTGTCCCACCTGGATCTGCCGACCGCTTTCGTCGGCTGCGTCCACGCCCGCTTCGAGTCCGGCCTGGACGGCTTCCACGGCCTCGTCAAGCGTCAGGCCTTTCCGGAGGTGCTGCTCGGGAGCCCAACGGACTTCGCCGTAGACCACGCCATCCTCGGCGAGGTCTTCCACGAACTCCTTGGCAACCCGGAAGAGACCTTCTTTGGTCTGCATCACGGCAATGGTGTGGTCGAACGTTTCGAGGTAGCGCACCAAGGAACCGGAATCCGCCGATTCGCGGAACCATTCACCCAGTGCCACCGGATCCGTCGAAGGCAGGGTGTGGCCCACGGCTTCGGCCAGTTCGATGATGGTGGCAGGGCGCAGGCCGCCGTCCAGATGGTCGTGCAGGGAAATCTTGGGAAGACTCTTCAGATCAAAGTCGAGGGCAGGGGCAGCGTCAACAATTGGCTCAGTCACAGACCAACTCTAGGGGGATGACAGGTCCTTAGCCAGCAGGCTTGGAGAGGTCAGCGCCGACAACCGGCTTGCGGTCCACAGCGGGCGCAGCAGATTCAGAGGCTTCCCGGGCGGCTGCGCGTGCAGCGTCCTTACGCTCCAGGTACTTGTGCCACCAGCGCAGGGCGTGGTCCACGACGATGCCAAGAAGCACCGCGAAGGCCACGGCGATGCCGACGCCCAGCAACGGATTGTTGTGCACCCACTGACCGGCGAGGAGTCCGATTCCGATCGAGTAGCCCACCCACGTGACACACGCGAAAGCATCAAGGATGAAGAAGGTGCGGTGGCGGAAGCCGGTCTGGCCTGCCACGTAGTTCACGGCCACGCGACCCCACGGGATGTAGCGGGCGGTGAAGATGAGCACGGCTCCGCGCTTGTCCAATTCGTATTGAGCCCACGCGAACATCTTCTGGACCTTGGGCCGGCGCATCCATTTCCACCGGGTGAGCCCGATCTTCCGGCCGAGCATGTAAGCCATGTTGTCCCCCGCCATGGCACCGATGAGGGCCGTGAAACCAAGGATCCAGAGGTTTGGCTGGCCGCTGTGGAGGGACAGTGCCGAGAGGCCTACGATCGCTGTTTCGCTGGGGAGGATGGTGGCGAATCCGTCGATGAAGAAGAACACCAGCAGTACCGGGTAAATCCAGGGCTGCCCGGCTGCATGCTCGAGCATTTCGTTCAAAAACTCCACGCGGCGGTAGCTCCTAGATGAATGTGACTTGACACTGTGACGTAGATCGCTCTTAGTGTCCCATGGCCGGGACGTCGTTCGCTACGCCCCAGCCTCGGGATCACACGTTTAACGCTAGCTGCGCGGCGGAGGTTCCGGCGTCACCCGAGGGGGTGATCTTGGGCTACCTCCAGGCTCATACCGTAGGTGGAGCCCCGGTGCCTTCTTCCGTTGGTTTCTGGTCCTCAAGAAGGTTCTTCCCGTCCAAGGGAGCGGCCCCGCGCACTTTGCTGATGATGCGGTCAATGATGATGCCCAGGATGACGGCCACCACGATCGCGATCACGGCTCCCAGCAGATGGTTGTCTTCGAACCAAACGCCGAAGAAATACCCGAGGACCACCGAATAGCTGGCCCACAAGACGGCCGACAAAGATGTGAGGGCAACAAACCGGCCGTGATGGAAGTGCGTGGCACCGGCCGTGAGGTTCACTGCCACCCTGCCGATCGGAATGAACCGGGCCACCATGATCAGCGAGGCCGACCGCCGTCGAAGTTCTTTCCCGGCCCAGCGGAAGGCGCCCTGCATGCGCTGGGTGCGCATCCAGCGCCACCGCCGGATCCCGATGCGGGCGCCGATGATGTAGGCGATGTTGTCCCCGGAGAATGCCCCGATGGCCGCCACCACCCCCAGCAGCCAGACGTTCGGTGAACCGCTGCTGCCGGAGACAGCACTCAAGCCAACCACCACCGATTCGCTGGGAATCGGCGGGAAGAAACCATCGATCAGGCAACAGGCCAGCACCAGGAACAACACCCACGGCTGTTCCGCCGCGGCGAGAATGAAATCATTGATGGCCTGCACGGTTATTAAGCCTAGGCGATCCTGTCGATGATGAGCCGGTGGGCGGGACGGGATCCCTCCGGTGCGATCACCACCGCGTTCGCCAGGGCTTCCTTGGCACGATCAAACTTCTCCGGAGTGTCCGTCAGCAGCGTCATGAGGGGCTCCCCTGCACGGACCAGGGCACCAGGCTTCGCGTGGAGGCGGACGCCCGCCGCGGCCTGGACGGTGTCTTCCTTCCTGGCCCGGCCCGCGCCCAGGCGCCAGGCAGCCACGCCTACCGAGAGGGCATCCAGCTCCACCAGGACGCCGTCCGCCGGGGCGTACACCACTTCCGACTCCTTGGCCACGGGCAAGGCAGCGCGCGGATCTCCGCCCTGGGCCTCGATCATCCGGTTCCACACATCCATGGCCCGGCCGTCCTTCAGGGCCGCTGCAGGATCTGCTTCGTGGATGCCGGCACCAGCCAACATTTCTTCAGCGAGCCGTACCGTCAGTTCGACGACGTCTTCCGGGCCGCCGCCTGCCAGGACCTCCACGGACTCCTCCACCTCAATGGCGTTGCCCGCGGTCAGCCCCAACGGCGTGGACATATCGGTCATCAGCGCAACAGTGTGCACCCCGGCGTCCTTGCCCAACGCCACCATGGTTTCCGCGAGTTCCCGGGCACGGGCCTCGTCCTTCATGAACGCACCCGAACCCACCTTCACGTCCAACACCAGCGACCCCGTGCCCTCGGCGATCTTCTTGCTCATGATCGAGGACGCAATCAGCGGGATGGCTTCGACGGTGCCCGTAACATCGCGGAGGGCGTACAGCTTCTTGTCAGCCGGGGCCAGCCCGGAGCCCGCCGCGCAGATCACTGCTCCGACGTCCTGGAGCTGGGCCATGATTTCCGCGTTGCTGAGGTTCGCGCGCCACCCGGGAATGGCTTCCAGTTTGTCCAGCGTGCCCCCGGTGTGACCCAAACCGCGGCCGGACAGCTGCGGTACTGCCACTCCGAAGACGGCCACCAACGGAGCCAGGGGAAGAGTGATCTTGTCCCCTACCCCACCGGTGGAGTGCTTGTCGCTGGTAGGTTTCCTGCCGCCGTCGGGCGTTGTCAGCGACGAAAAGTCCATCCGCTCGCCGGAGGCGATCATCGCGGCCGTCCAGCGGGAGATCTCGGCCCTGTCCATGCCGTTGAGCAGGATGGCCATGTTCAGTGCCGCCATCTGCTCTTCGGCAATGACCCCGCGGGTGTAGGCGTCAATGGTCCAGTCGATCTGTTCCGGCGTCAGGGTGCCTTTGTCCCGCTTGATCGTGATGATCTGGACGGCGTCGAAGGCTTCGGTGCTGGTCACGGGGTTTCCTCCAGGTGTTCCGGACCGAAGGCGTCAGGCAGCACCTGGTCCATGGTTTTGATGCCTTGGCTGGTCATGAGTTGCATGCCGGGCGCCCGGAATTCGTAGAGCAGCTGCCGGCAGCGTCCGCATGGCATCAGGATGCTGCCGTCGCCGTCCACGCAATAAAACGCCACCAGCCGTCCGCCGCCGCCCATGTGCAACTGGCCCACCAGCGTGCACTCGGCGCAGAGGGTGAGCCCGTAGCTGGCGTTCTCCACATTGCAGCCGCTGATGATCCGGCCGTCGTCGGTGAGGGCTGCGGCCCCCACCGGGAATTTGGAGTAGGGCGCGTAGGCCCGGTCCATGGCGTCTTTCGCCGCGGCTTCCAGCGCTTGCCAATCGATGTGGCTCATCACGTCAACCTTTCACGTACGGTATGCCGCTGGCCGCGGGCGGCCTGGACCTGCCCACCAAACCGGCGACGGCGAAGATGGTCACCAGGTACGGCAGCATGGCCATGAACTGGCTGGGCACCGGAGTACCAATAATGCCCAGAATCGACTGCAGGTTGTAGGCGAAACCAAACAGCAAGGATGCCAGGAAAGCGCCGATCGGGTTCCAGCGCCCGAAGATGAGCGCAGCCAGGGCAATGAAGCCGCGGCCTCCGGAGATGTCCTTGGTGAAGGAGTCGATGGTCACCAACGTAAACACCGCTCCGCCGATGCCTGCGATGGCCCCGCCCAGGGTGACGTTCCAGAAGCGGGTGGCGTTGACGTTGATGCCCAGGGTGTCGGCGGCCTGCGGGTGCTCACCAACGGCCCGGACCCGCAGGCCCCACCGCGTCTTGAACAAACCGAACCACACAACAGCCACTGCGATGTACATCAGGTAGCCGGCCACGGACTGCTCAAAAAGGACCGGCCCGATGATGGGGATATCGGAGAGCAGCGGAATCGGCAGGATGTCCAGACGGCCCGGGGTGTTGAACTGCTCTTTGTTCGGTGCCATGACCGTGCCGAACAGGAAGCCGGTAAGGCCCGACACCAGCACGTTCAGGACCACGCCCACAATGATCTGGTTCACGAGGTACTTGATGCTGAAGACTGCCAGCACCATGGAGACGGCGGCGCCCGCGGCAGCAGCGGCGAGCAGCCCGATGTAGGGGCTGCCGGTTACGGTGGCCACGAGGGCAGCGGTGAAAGCCCCGCCCAGCAGCTGGCCCTCAATGGCGATGTTGACCACGCCTACCCGCTCACAGAGCACACCGGACAGGGACCCGAAGACGAGGGGAACCGCCAGCGTCACCGAGCCTGCCACGAGGCCGGCCAACGAGATGGACGGTTGCCGGGCGCCGGCCACAATCCACACGAGCACGGCAAAAACGAAGACCACGGCGAAAGCAATGGGCAACCACTTCGGTGAACGTTCTCCGCGCGTCCAGAGGTAGATCGAGTAGGCCGCCATGGCCAGGAGCAAAACGGCCAGAACAATGCCGCCGGCCTGGCCGGGAATCATCAGCGCAGGGATCTGGACCGCGTCGCCGGGATCGCTGACCTTCATCTCGGCCGTTTGCCCGGAGCCCAGCAATCCAAAGAAGACCAGTGCAACAAGGGCCAGGACGCTGAGGGAAACAGGGACTTTCAACGAGGGGCGGAAGCCCGGAAGGGACGGAGCTCCGGCCCGGGGGGCGGTTGCTGTTGCGCTCATTTGGCACCTCCGGTGGCGTTGGCGAGGGCGGCCTTCCGGGCTACCTTTTTCTTCTTCTTGGTGCTGTCCAACCGGAAGATGGACTTGATGAGCGGCGGGGCTGCGATGAACAGGACGATCAGCGACTGCACCACCAAAACAATGTCGATAGGTGTTCCCGTCTGGATCTGCATCTGCACGGCTCCGGCGCGGAAAGCGCCGAACAGGAGGCCGGCGAAGAACGTGCCCCACGGCGTACTGCGTCCCAGCAGGGCCACGGTGATGGAGTCGAAGCCAATCTGTGCCGCTACCCCGCCGGTCAGGACCTTCTCGGTACCCGCTACCTGCGCCACGCCGCCGAAGGCTGCGAGGGCTCCGGCAAACGCCATGACGAGGATGGTGGCCCGCGGAACCTTGACGCCGGCCGTGCGGGCAGCAGCGGGATTTGCGCCCACAGCACGGAATTCGAAGCCAATGGTGGAACGGTTGAGCATCCACCAGACACCTGCCGTCAGCGCAACGGCCACCAGGAAGCCCAAGTGCAGCCTCGAGCCCGGTATGAGCACGGGGTAGGTAGCCGATTCATCCAGCCGGGGCGAAATGGGGCTGTTGTCCCCCGGACGCCGGAACGCCGCGGTGTTCAGGAGGAAGTCGAGCAGGAACAGTGCCACGTAGTTCAACATGATGGTCACAATGACCTCGTGGGCGCCCGTCCTGGCCTTGAGGAGGCCCACAATGCCGCCCCAGACCGCTCCACCCAGGACACCCATAATGATGACCACCAGCAGGTGCAGCCCGAACGGAAGGTCCCAGGCAAAGCCAACATAGGCGGCCAGGGTGGCGCTGATGATGATCTGGCCCTGGGCACCGATATTGAACAAACCTGCCCGGAAAGCCAGGGCCACGCCCAGGCCGGCGCAGATCAACGGGGTGGCTACGGTCATGGTCTCCAGCAAGGGCATGAGGCCCTGCCGGGGGTTGAAAACCGCTCCTTGGAAGAGGGCAACGTAGCTCTTGGTCATGGCGCCCCAGAGCGCCGAAAGGAAGTCGGTGGGGCGGGCAAAGAAGTACCCTGCGGTCCTGGCAACTCTGTCGTCGGTGCTGGCGATCAACAGGCCGCCGAGGAACAAAGCAACAAGGACAGCCAGGACGGAAACAAATCCATTCCCCATAACGATCCGGCGGAGCAGGCTGCCTTGTTGGTGCCCGACATCTCCGCTTTGGGAGGACACCGGAACAATGGACGGTTCCAGGGTGCCGCCCGCAGTGTCCAGCGCGACGTCGGCGGCCTGGACGTCGGTGGTGGATTCCTGCCGTGCCGCTTCCGCGGCCGGTTCATTCTTCTTCGGATCGCCGGGGTTGCCGGTCGGTTCACTGGGTGTCATCGGAGCCCCCTTCCGGGCTGACGCCGGCCATCATCAGGCCGAGGGTGTCACGGGATGTACCCGAGGGAACGATGCCCACGAGCTTGCCTTTGTAAATCACCGCAATGCGGTCTGCGAGCTCCATGACTTCGTCGAGTTCCGTGGAGACGATCATCACCGGCGTTCCCACATCCCTCTCCGCGACGATTCGCTTATGCAGGAATTCAATGGAACCGACGTCCACGCCGCGGGTCGGTTGGCTTGCAATGAAGAGCCGCAGGGGGCGGGACAACTCACGGGCCATAACCACCTTTTGTTGGTTGCCGCCCGACAGCGTCCCTGCCGCAGCGCCCGCGGACGGGGTGCGGATATCGAACTCCTCGATCTTGGCCTTGGCGTTCTCGGCCACTTTGCCCGGGTTCATGCTGACGCCGCGGGCAAAAGGAGCTTGGTCGTACAGGTCCAGCACGAGGTTCTCGGCCACGGAGAACGGACCCACCAGGCCATCTACGGTGCGGTCCTCCGGAACGAAGCCGACGCCGGAACGCAGGACGTCTTTCACCGGCAGTCCCAGCAACTGCTTTCCGTCGAGGGTGACCGATCCGGTCACGTGTTCCTGGACACCAAGGATTGCTTCGGTCAGCTCGGTCTGGCCATTGCCCTGGACACCTGCGATCGCGAGGATCTCGCCTTGGGCGATGTCGAAGCTGATTCCGTCCACGATGTTGGTGCCGTTTGGCGCCCGCACCGTCAGGTTCTCCACCTTGAAAGTGGTCTCCTTCGGTTGGGCCGCGGCTTTAAGCAGACTCAGGCTGACAGGCCGGCCAACCATCATGGACGCAAGCTCTGCCGCAGAAGCAGTCGGCGGGGCATCGCCGACTACTTTTCCGCGGCGGACCACGGTGATGACGTCCGAGACAGCCTTGACCTCACGCAGCTTGTGCGAGATGAACACGATCGATGTTCCGCCGGCCTTAAGCTGCCTCATGATGTCCAGGAGCTCATCGGTTTCCTGCGGCGTGAGCACGGCGGTGGGCTCATCCAGGATCAGCACCTTCGCCTCCCGGACCAGCGCCTTGATGATTTCCACGCGCTGCTGGACCCCAACCGGGAGGTCTTCCACCAAAGCATCGGGATCGACGTCGAAGCCGTACTTTTCGGAGATATCGCGGATCTTCCGGCGGGTTTCGTCCATGCTGAGGACGCCGCCTACTGACGTTGGCTCCGCACCCAGCGCAACGTTCTCTGCGACAGTGAACACCGGGACGAGCATGAAGTGCTGGTGCACCATGCCGATCCCGGCAGCCATGGCGTCCCCCGGTCCCCGGAAAGCTACCGGGTGGTCGTCAACGAGGATTTGTCCGGCCGTAGGCTCATAGAGTCCATACAGCACGTTCATGAGGGTTGATTTTCCGGCACCATTCTCGCCGAGGAGGCAATGGATCTGTCCGGATTCGACCACAAGGTCGATGTCTTGGTTGGCGTAGAAGCTCCCGAATGCCTTCGAGATCCCCTTCAATTCGAGTTTCACAACTCCCACCGTTCTGTGAGTCCGAGGGACGGCTGTATTGCTCACTACCTGTAGGCAGCAGCGTAGTCAGGGCAAAAACGTGCCGCCAGTACCGGGGCCCGGTACTGGCGGCTTGTTCGAGAGTTGTTACTTCTTCGGGCTGGCCGCCGATTCAACAACCAGCTTGCCCGAAATGATGTCTGCCTTGAGGGCGTCGAGTTCGGACTTGGTTTCGGCCGAAACCACGGAGTCAAGGTCGTGGAACGGCGCGAGGGCGACGCCGTCGTTCTCCAGCGTGCCAACGTAGGCTTCGTTGCTGAACTTGCCGTCCTTGTCATCCTTCACCACGGATTCCACGGCTTCACCCATCTGCTTGACCACGGAGGTCAGCATGAGGTCCTTGTACTCCGGAGCGGTGAGGTAGCCGTCGGAGTCGACCCAAATGAGTTTGACGTCCTTGCCGGCAGCCTTTGCTTCCTTCAGGGCAGCGCCCGCACCCTTGCCAACCGGACCTGCAACGGGCATCACGATGTCCGCGCCCTGGTCCAGGAGGTTGATGGTGATCTGCTTGCCGGTGTCCTGCTTCTCGAAGTCACCCGTGAACGAACCGTCCTGGGTAGCCTTGTCCCAGCCCACCACCTGCACGGACTTGCCCTTGGCCTTGTTGTAGGCCTGGACGCCGTCATAGAAA
This sequence comes from Paenarthrobacter sp. PAE-2, assembly GCF_026013155.1. Classification (NCBI taxonomy): domain Bacteria; kingdom Bacillati; phylum Actinomycetota; class Actinomycetes; order Micrococcales; family Micrococcaceae; genus Paenarthrobacter; species Paenarthrobacter sp. PAE-2. Next base: position 208,782 of record NZ_JAPDNV010000001.1, read on the forward strand.
CCGTCCATGAAGATGGTGACCGTGGGGAGCTTGATACCGCCGAACGTGCCCACCTTGCCGGTCTTGGTCGTGGCAGCCGCCGCGTAGCCGGCCAGGTATGCAGCCTGTGCAGTGTCGTAGACAACGGGCTTGACGTTGGCGATCGGCGTTTCGTAAGCGAAGTCGATGATCGCGAAGTGCTTGTCCGTGTTCTTCTCCGCAGCAGCCTTGGTGGCGTCGCCCAGGAGGAAGCCGACCGTGACGGTCAGGTTGCAGCCGGCCGAGATCATGCCGTTGAGGTTGGTCTCGAAGTCGCTGTTGGCCTTGGACTCGGCCGACTTCGTGGTGATTCCCAGATCCTTCTCTGCCTTCTTGAGGCCCTCGAAGGAAGACTGGTTGAAGGACTGGTCATCGAAGCCACCGGAGTCGGAGACAATGCAGCCCGTGTAGTCGCTGGCGGCGTTGGTGCTGGAACCGGCATCGGGTGCCTGTCCACAGCCACTGAGCAGGAGCGCTGCCGCGCCCATGGTGGCGACGCCGGCCATCGAACCGCGCTTCAGGGTGGCACGCAGTGGTTTCTTCAATGTTCCTCCAGGAAGAAAGTGTTTGGCGCTACGACTGGTGGTCAATGAGTGTCCGTTTCCAAAACCCCGGGGCAGAAATTCTGTTTTCACTGATGCTTCGCAGCACTGCGCCGAAGCGCACTGATGCAACCAGACTAGTGGCGAAAAACACATGGAGGTAGCACAAAAGCAGCCTGTGGCACAGATCGTTGACTTTTTGTTACCAACCAGTAGGGCGCCCCGCAGGTCACAGGCGGACGAGCATCTTCCCCGTGTTCGCACCCTCGAGCAGATCGATGAATGCCCCGGCCGCATTTTCCAGGCCGTCCACAATTGTCTCGTCGTAGCGGACAGTGCCGTCCGCCAGCCATGCCGCCATCTTTTCCCGGAACTCCGCTGCGTGTGCGCGCTGTCCCCCAACAAGGAAACCCCGGAGCGTCAGCTGCTTGCCGATGGCAACGGCCAGGTTCCGCGGTGCGGCAGGCGGCTCGGTTGAGTTGTACTGGGCAATGGCCCCGCACATGGCAACCCGGCCACCGACGTTCAACATTTCCAGGGCCGCTTCCAGATGGTCGCCGCCCACGTTGTCGAAGTACACATCGATACCGTGCTCCCCCGCCGCGTCGCGCAACTGATCCACCACGGGAGCGTCGTTGTAGTTGAAAGCCGCGTCGAAGCCCAATTCCAGCAGCCGCGCCACCTTCTCCGGCGATCCTGCGCTACCGATCACCTTGCCGGCGCCCATCGCCTTGGCGATCTGCCCCACCATGGAGCCGACGGCTCCGGCCGCACCGGAGACAAAAACGACGTCGCCTTCCTTGAACTCGGCCACCTTGAGCAACCCCGCATAGGCGGTGAGGCCCGTCATGCCCAAAGCACCAAGGAACGCCGAATCAGGCGCCAGGCCGGCAGGAACCGTGCTGGCGGCCGAGCCGTCCACCACCGCGTGCTCGCGCCAACCCAGTTGATGCACGACGACGTCACCCACCTTGTGCGCGCCGGACCTGGACGCGATCACCTCACCGACCGCACCGCCGTCGAGCGCTGCATCAAGGCGGAAGGGGGCCGAGTAGGATTTCCGGTCATTCATCCTGCCGCGCATGTACGGATCCACCGACATATACCGGTTCTCCACCAGGATCTGCCCGTCCTTAAGTTCGGGAAGGTCGGAGGAGACCAGCCGGAAGTTCTCCGGAACTGGCCGGCCCTCCGGACGGGAGGCAAGGTGGATTTCCCGGGTCTGCACAGGAGTGCTTGTGGAAGTGCTCATGCGGCGAACTCCACGAGCTTGAGGTCGACCGCCATGTTGCCGCGGGTGGCATTCGAGTACGGGCAAACCTGGTGGGCCTTGGCCATGAGTTCTTCCGCCGTGGCCCGGTCCAGCGCAGGAAGTGCGATCTCGAGTTCAGCGGCGAGCCCGAACCCGTCTCCCTCGGCCAGGGGGCCGATGTGGATCCTGGCCGCCACCGCCGAATCAGTGAGGTCGGCGCGTTCCTTGCGTCCTACCAAGCGCAGGGCGGAGTGGAAGCACGCGGCGTAGCCTGCAGCGAACAGTTGTTCGGGGTTGGTTCCCTGTCCGTTTCCGCCCAGTTCGACGGGGCTGGCGAGGGTGACATCAAGCTTGCCATCCTTGGTGCGGGCGTTGCCGTCGCGGCCTTCTCCCGAAGCCAGTGCCTCGGCTGTGTAGAGGGTCTTCATGGGTGTCTGCCTTTCTGGTTGTGGCAAATCTTTACTTGCAAGTGTTTGCTTGCAGGGGAATTTCAGAGCGATTTCTGCAATGCGGCGGTGAGCTTGCCCAGGGTGGCGTGAAGCTGCTCGATTTCTGCAGGCGAGAGCCCGGCTGCGTCCGCCAACCTTCGTGGCACGTCCCCTGCCCGTTCGCTGAGCTTGGTGCCGGCGTCGGTCAGCACCACGTCCACCCGGCGTTCGTCCTCGGACGATCTGCGCCGTTCGACGAGCCCCAGGGCTTCGAGTCGCTTCAGCAGCGGCGACAACGTGCCCGAATCCAGCCCGAGATCGGCGCCAAGTTCGCGCACGCTGCGGGGATCGTTTTCCCACAGCACCAGCATCACGAGGTATTGCGGATAGGTCAGCCCCAGCTCATCCAACACAGGGCGGTAGACCGCCGTCGCAGCCTTGGATGCCGAGTACAGCGCAAAGCAAACCTGATGACGGAGCCGGGGTGCATCACTCATACCGAAAACGATAGTGCACAATTAAGTTGTGCACAACCTAATCTCCCGTACTTCACCCAACCAGGTCGCATTAGTGCGCGTTTTCAGCGTTCAAAACGCGCACAACTGCTACCCAGTTGGGTCTATTGCTGCTGGTCGCGGATGGTCCGCAAGGCGGCCGCGCTCAGGACGCGGATCGCGTAGCCCAATGCCCGCTCGTCGACGATGAAGTCGCCACGGTGAAGGTCATACACTTCGCCGCCGGGGGTATGCGTGCCGAGGCGCATCATGGCGCCCGGCAGGTCCGCCAGGAACCAGGCAAAATCCTCTCCGCCCATGGATTGCGGGGTCAGGACCACGGCGCTCTCGCCAAGCTCTGCACGTGCAGCGGCCTCGATCAGCGCCGTCTCGTGTTCGGAGTTCACTACGGGCGGGACGCCGCGGGTGTGCTCCAAATGGACGTCCACTCCGTACGGGGCGGCAACCTGCTTGACCACTTCATCCAACAGCTCGCCGGCATCGTGCCAGGCATCGCGGTCCAGGCACCGCATGGTCCCGGCCATGTAGCCGGTACCCGGAATGGCGTTCGGGGCGGAGCCTGCCGAGATTTGGCCCCACACCACGGACACGCCGCTGCGGACGTCGACGCGGCGCGACAGGACCGCGGGGACGTTGACCGCAATTTGGGCCAGAGCGAAGACCAGGTCTTCGGTCAGGTGCGGGCGCGAAGTGTGGCCGCCGCGGCCCGTCAACTCGATCTTGATGGTGTCCGACGCCGAGGTAATGGCACCGATGCGGGTACCGATCTGCCCCACGTTGATGCGCGGATCACAGTGCAGCGCGAGGATCCTCGGCACGCCCTCAAGGACGCCTTGCTCAATACAGGACAACGCCCCGCCCGGCATGGTTTCCTCGGCAGGCTGGAAGATGATGCGCACTGATCCACCCAGCGGGGTGTTCTTGTGCATGCGCTGCAGGACCAACGCAATGCCCAGCATGGTGGTGGTGTGGACATCGTGGCCGCAGGCATGCGTCACGCCATGGTTCTTGGAGGCGAACGGAAGCCCCGTCTCCTCGATGATCGGCAGGGCGTCGATGTCGCCGCGCAGGGCCGTTGCGATGGGCCCCTCCCCCACGTCCACGGTCAGCCCTGTTCCCTCGAGCCGGCGGGGTTTCAGGCCTGCGGCCTCCAGCCGCTCGACGAGCTTGTCCGTGGTGCGGAATTCCTTGAAGGACAGTTCCGGGTGCGCATGGAGGTCACGCCTGAATTCGATGAGTCCGGGCAGGAGCTCATCCACCCAAGGACTCACGACGGGTGTGGGCTCGGTTTCAGTCGTGTAATTGCGCACGAAACAACTCTAGCCATCCACGGCCCCCGAAGACCGAAAGCCACCTCTTGGTTACGCTGCGTTCAGTCGCAGGCAACCAGGGGTGGCTTCCGGTACGGGGTTCAAACCCCGGGAATCGGACCTAGAGGACGTCGGTGTCTCCGCTGGCCTTCAGCGCATCCACTGCGCCCTTGACCCGCTGGGCGTGCTCCTTGGTGGTCACCAACAGCGCGTCCGGCGTGTCCACGATGACCACGTCCTTGATGCCGATGAGGGCGATCACCCGCTTGGTGTCGGTAACCACCACGCCGCTGGCATTCTCCGCGAAAACGCGTGCGCCCTCACCGAGGACGGTCACTTCGTCGACGTCGCCCGCGTTGTTGAGGCGGCCAATCGCGGCGAAGTCGCCGACGTCGTCCCACCGGAAGGTACCGGGTACGACGGCGACATCCCCGGCTGCCGCTGCCGGTTCAGCAACGGCGTAGTCGATGGCGATCTTGGGCAGGGTTGGCCACACACGGGACGTGACTTCCGCCCTGCGCGGCGTATCCCAAGCCTCTGCGATCTCCTGGACGCCCGCGAAGAGTTCGGGCTGGTTGGCTTCGAGGTGCTTGAGCATGAGGGCTACGGGTGCAACGAACATGCCCGCGTTCCAGACGTAGTCGCCCGCTTCCACGTATTTGCGGGCGACGTCTTCGCTGGGCTTCTCTACAAACTCGGCTACGGCCAATGCGTTCGGAGCGCCGTCCACCTTCAGGGCTTTTCCGGAGCGGATATACCCGAAGCCGGTGGAAGGGTGGGTCGGCTTGATGCCGATGGTCACGATCTTGCCCGTTGCGGCCGTGAAGATCGCTTCGCGCACGGTGTCCTGGAAGAGATCGTCAGGGCTGATCACCTGGTCAGCGGCAAAGGAGCCCATGATGGTCTCCGGATCGCGGCGATGCAGGATGGCCGCGGCAAGGCCGATCGCAGCGCCGGAATCCTTGGGCTCGCTTTCCAGCACGAGCTCGTCATCCCCTACCTCGGGGAGTTGGCGGCACACGGCTGCACGGTGGGCTTCGCCGGTCACCACGAGGACCCGCTCACCGGCCAACGGCTCCAAGCGGTCGTACGTGGACCTCAGCAACGTGCTGCCGGATCCGGTCAGGTCATGGAGGAATTTGGGCGCGGCGGCCCGCGAAAGCGGCCACAGCCGGGTCCCCACACCGCCGGCTGGAATTACCGCATGAAAGCGGTCCAATGGCGATTCCGGAATTGTCGCGTCTTCTGTACTCACCTCAACACTTTATCCGACACGGTGCCTGGGACCCGGGCACGACGCAGATGTGGCTTTCGTCTCATGTTGTCCAAAAATCGCCGGAAATACAGGCAGGAAACGCCGGACGGCCGAGCAATGCAGCCGGTCCTGAATTGAATAAGCTGTGAGCGAAGCCTAGATTTAGGCGTGAGCTACGAGTGCTCTCGCAGCAGGCGTTCCCCCCGCGTGGATCCCATGCCAGCGCCGCTGTGTTGCAGGAAGGTTTATTCAGTGCCGACAAAACCAGCTGGCACCTTGTACCGCGGCCGTGAAGGCATGTGGTCCTGGGTTGGACACCGTATTACCGGTGTAGTGATCTTTTTCTTCTTGTTGGTCCACGTGCTGGACACCTCATTGGTGCGTGTGTCCCCGGAGGCCTACACCGCCGTCATTGGCGCTTACAAGAACCCCCTCATGGCCCTGGGTGAAACGGGCCTGGTCGCTGCGATCATCTTCCACGCCTTCAACGGCCTGCGCGTGATCGCCATCGACTTCTGGAAGAAGGGCGCAAAGTACCAGCGCCAAATGCTGTGGGTCGTACTTGCACTGTGGCTGGTTACGTTCGCAGGTTTCGCTATCCGCCACCTTTCCCTCGCGCTGGGAGGCCACTAAGCCATGACTACTATCCAGGCCCCGCGTTCGGGCAAGATCGCCCCCAAGTACAACCGTTCCGGCTCCAGCCGCGGCAACTTCGAGATGATCGCATGGCTCTTCATGCGCCTGTCCGGCGTCGTGCTGGTGGTCCTCATCTTCGGTCACCTCTTCGTGAACCTGCTGGTGGGCGAAGGCATCCACGCCATCGACTTCGGCTTCGTGGCCGGCAAGTGGGCCGATCCGTTCTGGCAGTTCTGGGATCTCGCCATGCTCTGGCTCGCGATGCTCCACGGCACCAACGGCGTCCGCACCATCATCAACGACTACGCGGAAAAGGACTCCACGCGCTTCTGGCTCAAGGGTGTCCTGTACGCCGCCACGTTCGTCATCGTCATCCTCGGCACCCTGGTGATCTTCACCTTCGACCCGTGCCCCGTAGTCGACGGTGTCCAGCTGCCGGGTGGATTCTGCCCGGCACCGTAGCGGTTCCGGAGGGCCGGTTCCAACCGGCCACCCGACCAGCGGAACAGACTCCGCCGACCATCTGAATTTTTGAAAGAGAGAGCATCTGGTATGCAGGTCCATAAGTACGACGTCGTTATTGTCGGTGCAGGTGGCGCCGGCATGCGCGCCGCGATCGAATCCGGTCAGCGTGCACGCACCGCGGTACTGACCAAGCTCTACCCCACCCGCTCGCACACAGGTGCAGCCCAGGGTGGCATGTGTGCAGCACTGGCCAACGTCGAGGAAGACAACTGGGAGTGGCACACCTTCGACACCATCAAGGGTGGCGACTACCTGGTTGACCAGGACGCAGCCGAGGTCATGGCCAAGGAAGCCATCGACGCCGTGCTGGACCTGGAAAAGATGGGCCTGCCCTTCAACCGCACGCCCGAAGGGCGGATCGACCAGCGCCGCTTCGGTGGCCACACCCGTGACCACGGCAAGGCTCCTGTCCGCCGCGCCTGCTACGCAGCAGACCGTACGGGCCACATGATCCTGCAGACGCTGTACCAAAACTGCGTCAAGCACAACGTTGAGTTCTACAACGAGTACTACGTCCTTGACCTGCTGCTGGTTGAGGAAGATGCCGTTCGCGAAGACGGCACGCCCTACAAGCAGAAGCGCGTTGCCGGCGTCGTCTCCTACGATCTCGCTTCCGGTGAGCTGCACGTCTTCCAGGCCAAGTCCGTGGTGTTCGCCTCCGGCGGCGCGGGCAAGGTCTTCAAGACCACGTCCAACGCACACACCCTGACCGGTGACGGCATGGGCATCGCATTCCGCCGCGGTATCCCCCTGGAAGACATGGAGTTCTTCCAGTTCCACCCGACCGGTCTCGCCGGCTTGGGCATCCTCCTCACCGAAGGTGCCCGCGGTGAGGGTGCCATCCTGCGTAACTCCGAGGGTGAGCGCTTCATGGAGCGTTATGCCCCCACCATCAAGGACCTTGCGCCCCGCGACATCGTGGCCCGCGCCATGGCCAACGAAGTCCGTGAAGGCCGCGGCTGCGGCCCGAACAAGGACTACGTCCTCCTTGACCTGACGCACCTTGAGCCCGCGCACATCGAAGCGAAGCTGCCGGACATTACCGAGTTCGCCCGCACCTACCTTGGTGTGGAACCGTTCACGGATCCCGTGCCGGTGTTCCCGACGGCCCACTACGCCATGGGCGGCATCCCCACGAACATCACCACTGAGGTCCTGCAGGACAACGACACCACTGTTCCGGGCCTGTACGCCGCCGGCGAAGTGGCCTGTGTTTCGGTCCACGGCTCCAACCGCCTTGGCACCAACTCGCTCCTGGACATCAACGTGTTCGGCAAGCGTGCAGGCATTGCGGCCGCGGAGTACTCCAAGACCGCGGACTTTGTTGAACTCCCGGAGAACCCGGAAGCAATGACCCGCGGAATCCTGGACAGCCTGCTCAGCGGCACCGGCACCGAGCGTGTGGCCCAGATCCGCAAGGAACTGCAGGACACCATGGATGCCAACATGCAGGTGTTCCGTACCAAGGAATCCCTGGAGCAGGTCCTCCGCGACATCGCTTCCTTCGAGGAGCGGTACAAGAACGTCACCGTTCAGGACAAGGGCAAGCGCTTCAACCTGGACCTCCTGGAAGCCGTTGAACTTGGCTTCCTGCTCGACATGGCCAAGGTCATGACTGTCGGTGCCCTGCACCGTGAGGAATCCCGTGGCGGCCACTACCGCGAGGACTTCCCGGACCGCGACGACGAAAAGTTCATGAAGCACTCCATGGCTTACCTGGACAACACCGTCACCGCCGACTCGTCTGCCGAGTCCGTTGCGGGCATCCGTCTTGAGACCAAGCCCGTTGTCTTCACCCGTTACGAGCCAATGGAGCGTAAGTACTAATGACCACCGAAATGGCGGAACCCGCTTCCAAGATCGAGCTGCCCGCAAGCGTTGCCGGCGAGGGTGAGATCCCCACGTTCCACATCACCTTGAAGGTGCGCCGCTTCGACCCCGAGATCTCGGACGAAGCCCGCTGGGACGAGTACAAGCTGACCATGTACGGCACGGACCGCGTCCTGGATGCCCTGCACAAGGTCAAGTGGGACATCGACGGAAGCCTTTCCTTCCGCCGCTCCTGCGCCCACGGTGTTTGCGGATCCGATGCCATGCGCATCAACGGCCGTAACCGCCTGGCCTGCAAGACCCTGCTGAAGGACCTGGACACGTCCAAGCCCATCATCGTGGAGCCGATCAAGGGCCTTCCCGTGGAGAAGGACCTGATCGTGGACATGGAACCCTTCTTCCAGTCCTACCGCGAAGTCATGCCGTTCCTCATCAACAAGGGCCACGAACCCACCAAGGAACGCCTGCAGACCGTTGAAGACCGTGAGCGCTTCGACGACACCACCAAGTGCATTCTCTGCGCCGCCTGCACCTCGTCCTGCCCGGTCTTCTGGACCGACGGCCAGTACTTCGGTCCTGCAGCAATCGTCAACGCACACCGCTTCATCTTCGATTCCCGTGATGACGCCGGCGACATGCGCTTGGAGATCCTCAACGACAAGGAAGGCGTGTGGCGCTGCCGCACCACCTTCAACTGCTCCGAGGCATGCCCCCGCGGCATCCAGGTGACCAAGGCCATCGCCGAGGTCAAGCAGGCCATCCTGTCCCGCAAGATCTGATCCACGGTTCCCCAAGGAACACAGCGAAAACGGCGCCGCCCACCTCCAGGTGAGCGGCGCCGTCGTCGTTAATCATCAACCGGCCTCAGCGTGCCGGATCCAATCACCAAGGAGGCCGCATGTCGCGCCCAGAGAAAATCACCTTTACGGGCAGCACCGGGGACGCTTTGGCGGGCATCATCGATGTTCCGGAAGGTCCCGTCCGCGGGTGGGGCATCTACTCCCACGGCCTGACGCTGGGTAAGGACAGCCCCGCTGCCTCCCGGATCTGCAAGGGCCTCGCGGAGCAGGGAATCGGGATGCTGCGTTTCGACAACCTCGGGCTGGGCGGCTCCGCAGGAGAGTGGTCGGCCGGCTCCTTCAGCGTGAAGGTGGCGGACACCATCCTTGCCGCGAAGTTCATGCGCGAGCAGGGCCGGGGAATCTCCCTGTTGGTGGGGCACTCCTTTGGTGGGGCGGCCGTTCTTGCCGTCGCCCGCGACGTTCCCGAGGCAAATGCGGTGGTGACGGTCGGCGCACCTTACGAGCCCAGGCACGTTGAACACATGTTCGACGCCGAGATCGAGGCCATCCGCCGCGACGGCAGCGCAGTGGTGGACCTCGGCGGTCGTCCGATGGAGATCCGCAGGCACTTCGTGGAGGATGTGGAACGGGCCGACCTGCGCGATTGCATCCGCACCTTGCACAGGCCCCTCATGGTGATGCACTCCCCTACGGACAACACCGTGGGGATCGACAACGCCAGCGAGATTTTCCGCACGGCCCGGCATCCGCGGAGCTTCGTTTCCCTTGAAGGCAGTGAGCACCTGCTCACCGGCAAGGGCCAGGCTGCCCGGGTGGCACGGATCATCGGCGCGTGGGCGGATCCCTACGTGGAGCTGCGCGAAGAGGACCCAGCGTCCTAGGCCCCCAACTGGGTCGCAGCAGAGCGCGTTCCGGACGTCCAGAACGCGCTCTGCTGCTACTTACTTGGGTGCTACTTGCCGATAGCCGCCTTGCTTTCGGCCAGCCACTGTTCTGCGCCCTTCTCCGGGCTCAGCCGCTTGAACAGGACCTCGGTGTTGATGCGGGCCGTGATCTCGGAAACGGCGGTGGAACCTGTGGGGCCGATGTAGGTGGGTGCGAATTCCATCTTGCCGATCTGGTCGATGTAGGCCGCCTCGACCTTGCCCTGCGGGGTGAGCTGATCCTGGATCGCGCTGCGAATGGCCGAGTTGCCGGGTACGCCCCGGTCGCTGTGGATGATCTTGCCCGCGGCCTCGTTATTGACCAGGAAGTTCACCAGCTTGGCTGCGGCGTCGGTGTGCTTGCTGCGGGCGGAGATGGTGTAGAACTGCGAGGACTGGAGCCAGATGCCCGGCGTGGGGGTTTCGCCCGGGAGTTTGAGCAGCTTCAGTTCGGCACCGGAGGCCTTGCTGAGGGCAGAGAGCGAGTTGCTCCAGGTCAGCATCATGCCGGCCTTGCCCATGCCCATAAGGGTCTGCTCGGTGCTGACGTTCAGTTTTTCCACCGTCTCGGAGGCGCTGGGGGCAGCGCCCGATTCGCTGAGCTTCAGTGAGTAGTCGAAGTAGGCCTGCACTGTGTCCTTTTCCAGGCCCAACTGACCGTCCTGCGTATACAGGGACTGGCCGCGCTGGCGTGCGAAGGCATCCAGGGAGTCGTGCGTCAGCACCGTCGCAGTGCCGTACGTTCCCTTGGGACTCTTTCCAGTAACTTCCTTGGCGATTTTGGCGAAGTCGTCCCAGCTCCAGGTGTTGTCGTCCGGCATTTCGACGCCGGCGGCCTGGAAGACAGCTGGGTTGACCACGATCGCCAGGGCGTTGGCGCCCGTGGACACACCGTACTGGGTACCCTTCACCTGACCGTTTTCCACGGCGCCCTGGTCCAGCTTGGAGAGATCAAGCGACCCGCTGACTTTTGACAGGTCCAGGAGGGCGCCGCGGTTGGCGTACTCGGCGGGGTAGGCTCCACCCATGGTAATGACGTCCGGAGCGTCATTGGCTGCGACTTGGGTGGCCAGCTTGTCGAAGTAGCCGTTGATGTCGCCATACTCGGGTTTTACTTTGATGTTCGGGTTGGCGGCCTCGAACTCCGCGATTGCCTTATTGGTCAGCTCGGCCCGTGATGCGTTGCCCCACCAGGAGAACCTGATCTCCACCGGACCATCCTCGGGCTGGTTGTTGCTGCCGCCGCCGGCACAGCCCGTGGCCAGGCCGGCAAGGCCCATGGCCACCACGAAAGCCATTGTTTTTCGGACACTCAGTACAGGTTTACGCACCATTGGGTAAGCTTCCTTTACGCTCAGAAAACGGTTCCTGAAACGTATCAACTACGATAAAGTGCGTCAATAGTTCCTACTGTTAACTATTTCGCCGACGCCCCGGAGGCTCCCCCTTGACCAAGCTGGCAGACATCCAAATCCGTGACCCGTTCCTCCTCACACTGCCCGACGACGCCGGGTATTTGCTCTTCGGCAGCACGGACAAGAACATCTGGTCCGGTCCTGCCACAGGGTTCGACTGCTACCGCAGCCGCGACCTTGAGGATTGGGAGGGACCCATTCCCGCGTTCCGGCCCTCCCCCGGGTTCTGGAGCAAGGAGCAATATTGGGCCCCTGAAGTGCATGGCTACCAAGGCCGCTACTTCATGTTCGCCACGTTCACCGCACCTGGATCCTGCCGCGGAACCCAGATCCTTTCCGCCGAGTCACCGGAAGGTCCTTACACGCCCTGGAGCGACGGACCCGTGACTCCCGGGGACTGGGAATGCCTGGACGGGACCCTGCATATCGACGCAGGCGGAACGCCCTGGTTGGTCTTCTGCCATGAATGGAAACAGGTCAATGACGGCACCATCGTTGCCCAACAGTTGAGCCACGATCTGCGGACAACCGTGGGTGAACCGACTGTTCTGTTCGCCGCCTCCGAGGCCCCTTGGTCCCGCGCGCTGGATGTGCCCTCAGTAGCTGACCGGGAAGCACCCGTCTACGTGACCGACGGTCCGTTCCTCCACCGGATGGCCAACGGCAAGCTGATCATGTTGTGGTCCGGTTTCGGGGATCACGGCTACGCCATGGGAATCGCACGCAGTGCATCAGGCACCGTCCTGGGTCCGTGGGTACAGGAGCCCGAACCTATCTGGGGCAGGAACGGCGGCCACGGCATGATTGCCCGGAAACTCGATGGCGGGCTCATCCTTACGCTCCACCAGCCCAACCAGAGCCCCCACGAGCGGGCCGCATTCTTCGCCCTCCGGGAGACCGAGGACTCGGTGGTCCTGGACGTTCCCTTCCCGGGCACAGGGAACCCCATTGACCGTGAGGACCTGGTACGCCGCCACAACGTCACGCAACAGGAGCTCGATCCACGCAGCCCCGTTTCCGTTGGCAATGGCGAGTTCGCGTTCACCATGGACTTGACGGGCCTCCAGACGTTGCCCGCCTCCTACCCCGTGGGAGCCCGCGGCGAGCTTCCAGCGGGCACCCTGCTGGGCACGCAAGCCCAGTGGGGATGGCATTCCGTCCCACCTGCATCACCCCACGATTTGGCCGGATCCACCGTGCTCTACGACTCCCCTCGGGGCCCGGTGCCCTACGTCGACATGGTGGGAGACATCGTCAATGACCGGGAAACCGGGACGTCCGCTGCGGAGACATGGCTCCGGGCAAACCCGCACCGGCTGGACCTGGGACGCATCGGATTCCGGATGGTCCGGGACGGGCTGGATCGCGGGATCACCCCCGAGGACATCACGCAGGCCACGCAAACGCTGGACCTGTGGTCGGGAACAGTGACCAGCACCTTCACGCTTGCAGGCCAGCAAGTCAAAGTCACGACGGCGTGCCACCCCTCCCGCGATGAGCTCGGCTTCCGCGTCGAGTCACCCGCGTTGGGCTCGTGCCTGGTGGTGGGCATCGACTTTCCTTACGGGTCTGAATCATGGCATGACGCCGCGGACTGGTCCAAGCCTGAGGCACACAGCACGGTGTTGGACGGACAGTGGGTAGCGCACAGGGAACTGGACGATTCGCGCTACGACGTCGCCATCGCCGGAGAAGAACTGGTGGTGGAGCAGACCGGGCTGCACTCGCTTCGTATCGCGCCGCAAAGCCAGAGCACGGTCCTCGATTTTTCGCTCACTTTCACCCCGGGTGAAGGCGGTGACTGCACCCCGCGGGGCAACAACCATCACAGCGGCGCAGCACCCGCTGAAGGCTTCGACGCCGACCCGGCCTCCGGCGTCGTACCTTTTTCCGACGGCGCCGGAAGTCGGGTAGCGGCGGCTGCGGCCGCCCATTGGCCCCGCTTCTGGACGTCCGGCGGGGCAATCGAACTGAACGCCACGAACGATCCGAGGGCGAAGGAGCTGGAACGGCGGATTGTCCTTTCCCAGTACGTGACCGCCATCAACTGTGCGGGCTCGTTGCCGCCGCAGGAAACCGGGCTGGTCTGCAACTCCTGGCGGGGCCGCTTCCATCTGGAGATGCATTGGTGGCATGCTGCGCACTTTGCGCTCTGGAACCGCACGGAACTGCTGCTGCCGTCGTTGAGATGGTATTCGTCCATCCTGGAGGCCTCGCGGCAGACAGCCAAACAACAAGGCTTTGAGGGTGTCCGCTGGCCGAAGCAGGTGGGACCGGACGGGCGCGAGAGCCCCAGCACGATCGGCACCTTCCTGATCTGGCAGCAACCACATCCCATCTACCTGGCCGAACTCGCCTACCGCGCCACTCCGGATCGCGAGGTTCTGGAGGAATTCGCCGGGATTGTGTTCGAGTCCGCGGCATTCATGGCCAGTTTCGCCCACCCCACGGGGCGAGGCTTCGAGCTGGGTCCGCCGCTGGTTCCGGCGCAGGAAAGCTATGGGTTCATGCGCGGTGAGGTCAGCAACCCCACGTTCGAGCTCGCCTACTGGCAATGGGCGCTGCGCGTCGCTTCCCAGTGGCGGGAACGGCTGGGCCTTGACCCGGTCCCACTATGGGATGAAGTGGCTGACAATATGGTCACGCCGCACGTGACCGACGGCGTCTATGCAGCCATTGACGTGGACCCCTTCACCATCCGGACCGACCATCCCTCGATGCTGTGCGCCCTGGGCGTACTGCCCCGCACCGGGCTCATCGATCCGGTCATCATGAAAGCCACCCTCGCCGACGTCCTGGCGGATTGGGACTGGGCCAGCACCTGGGGTTGGGACTACCCGGTGATGGCGATGACGGCAGCGCGGCTCGAAGACCCCGAGGCCGCCGTCGACGCACTCCTCATGACCGCCGGCAAAAACACTGTCCTGGCCAACGGACACAACCGCCAGACCGATTCCTTGCCCTTGTACCTTCCCGGCAACGGCGGCCTGTTGGCGGCAGTGGCGCTCATGGCTGCGGGGTGGGACGACGGTCCGGCACGGCATGCGCCAGGTTTCCCTGCGGGCTGGACCGTAAAGTGGGAGGGACTGGTACAGGCACCTTAGGCTCCTACTCCCGCTTGGGCCCGAGCGAGGCGCCCACCAAAGCGCCCAAGCCCACCCCGACCAGGATGCCCACGAACGGGGAATTGAACACGAGCTGGCCAATCACCAGCCCGGCCGCAGCTCCGATCAGGCAAGCAATCCACAACTGGTTGTTCATGGCGGGGCTCCAGGCTCGGTCAGGTCTGGGGAGTTGCGCGCCGGGCACCGAGGAACCGCTTGCGTGGCTCCTCCCCCGCCTGGGCGTCGGCTTCGCGGACGGCTGACCAGGACGCGGAGATGAGATACACCTGGCTGACCAGGTTGAACCAGATCAACAAGCCGATGATGATGGCGAACGATGCAAGGACGGGGTTGTTTCCGGCACGCGCAAGGAGTTCGGTGCTGAAGAGCTGGAGCACCGTAGTACCGGCGCCTGCCAGGAGCACCCCTTCCACGAACGCGCGGCGCCCCAGCTCAAGGCCGCCTGCGACCCGGAACAGGACTGCCGCCGTCGTGCAGTTCAACAGCAGCGGAACAACGATCTTGACCACTGCGGCAATGGGACCGGCCACCGCCTCATCCAGGCGCAACAGTTCGAAGAACCAGTCCGCCGCAGTGCCGAAGACGAGCGACGCTCCGGCGCTGACCACCAGGATGACTCCGAGAAGCAACAGCGTTCCGGCATCGACGAGCTTCTGCATGAGGGCATTGCGCTGCAACGGGCCTTCCTCCATGACCCCGCGCAGCCCTTCCCGGACGCTGGCGATCCAGCCGAGCGAGGTGAAGATGGTGACCACCGCGGCGATCAGGGCAGTCCAGCCGAGGCCGGAGGGATTCAGGAGGGTCTGCGGATCCACCAGGCCCTCCCCGCCGTTCACTTGAAGGAGGCCGGGAGCAGCGGAGGCGACGCTGCGGATGACTGCGTCCTCAAGCACGGGATTGCCGCCCAGTACGATGCCGGCAACCGCGAAGCCGGTGGTCAGGAGGCCCGTGACGGAGAAGAACATGTTGAAACCGATGCCTGCACTGAGCAACGGCCCATGCTGCCGCGTGTAGTGCTGAAAGGAACGCATGCCGCGGTTGGTGTTCAGGCGGGCCAGGACGAGGGCGAAGAATGCGCCGGCCTTCCGGGGCAGGCCGTCCCCGGCCCGTTTGCTTTTGCCCCAGTCCTGACGCTTGTGGAGAAGTTCGAGCCTTAGCTTGGCGAGCTCAGTTGGAAGCGGCGGACTGTCCGCTTGAGGACGAGGGTTCCGCCTGCTGTGCTTCGTCAGTGTCGCCGCCAAAGTCGAGCTCTTCCCGTAGCTGCCATATTCCGTTGGTGTCGTGCTCGTAAAGTCCCATGCTAACCACAGGGAAGGTGGCCCGGTAATCACTGAGGACCGTTTCGGCCTCATCAAGATTTTCCTGGGCTACATCGTGAGCCACCGTGACATGCGGGTGGTAGGGGAAGGGGAGGCGCCGTTCAAGGGGGCCGCTCTGGAGCTTCTCGTGCAACTGCACGCACTCCTCAAAACCCTGTTCCACGTTGACGAACACTACCGGCGACACCGGACGGAACGAGCCGGTTCCGGAGATTGTGATGGTGAAGGGCGCTTGGGTGCGGGCGACTTCACGGACATGGTCCCTCGTGGCTTCCCAGTCGGAAGTAGGGGTGGTGGTGATGAGGGTGATGTGGGCGGGAATCACCTCGGCCATGGGATCGCCGAAGGAAGCCCGCCATTCCTGGAGCTCCTTGGCGATCTCCGGCGGGAAGCCAAGGATGACGCCAACACACATGGCGCCACCGGCACCGCAATCGGTGCCGGTGACTTCCGGCTGGCGGGCATCGTCCGGACCGGCGCCCTGCTGGGGGTCGGTCGTGACGTTGAGCTGGCCGGCGGCGCACATGGACTTAGCGGACTCCCTGCTCGCTGAGGTTTGCGGTGCCGCGGTACGGGAGGAATCCGACCTTGGAGTAGACATCTGCCAGGGTGACCGAGGCGATCTCGCGTGCCTTGTCCGCCCCGTGGGCCAGCAGGCGGTCAAGCTCGGCAGGATCGGCCAGGAGCTCGTTGGCGCGTTCGCGAATGGGAGCCAGGTGGCCGGAAACCAGTTCCGCGAGGTCCACCTTCAGGTGCCCGTACATCTTGCCCTGGTAGTCCGCCACGATCTTCTCCACCGGGGTACCGCTGATGGCTGAGTAGATGGTCAGGAGGTTGGAAACGCCCGGCTTGTTCTCCCGGTCATAGCGGATCTCGGTCTCGGCGTCCGTCACCGCGGACTTGATCCGCTTGGCCACGGTCTTGGGGTCATCCAGGAGGTTGATGAGCCCGGCAGGCGACTCGGCCGACTTGGACATCTTGGCGGTGGGGTTCTGGAGATCGTAGATCTTGGCCGATTCTTTCTGGATGAAGGCCTCGGGCACCTGGAAAGTCAGGCCGAACCGGCTGTTGAAGCGGTTGGCCAGGTCACGGCTGAGCTCTACGTGCTGCCGCTGGTCTTCGCCCACCGGAACGCCGTGCGGTTGGTACAAGAGGATGTCGGCGGCCTGGAGGATGGGGTAGGTGAACAGGCCGACGCTCGCGTGGTCAGAGCCCTGCTTCTGTGCCTTGTCCTTGAACTGCGTCATCCGGCCGGCCTCGCCCATACCGGTGATGCAGTTCAGCACCCAGGCGAGCTGGGCGTGTTCGGGAACCTGCGACTGGACAAAGAGGGTGCATTTCTCCACGTCCACTCCCCCGGCGATGTACTGGGCAGCGGTGACGCGGGTGCGGTGCGCAAGCTCTGCGGGGTCCTGCGGGACCGTGATGGCGTGGAGGTCCGGAATGAAGAAGACGGCGTCGTACTCATCCTGCATCCGGACCCAGTTGACCAGCGCGCCCAAGTAGTTGCCGAGGTGCAGCGAATCGGCCGAAGGCTGCATGCCGGAAAGGACGCGGTGCTTGGCGCCTGTGGCAGGCTGGGCGGGGTTTGCGGGGCTGCCGGCCGGGAGGACGGCAGCGTCTGTTTCAGCAGTAGTCATGGGGTAGGAACTTTCGTCAAGCTTAGAGCCGGTAGTCAACAACCAGCGGTGCGTGGTCAGAGAAGCGGGTGTCCCACGAGGGTGCCCGGTCCACTACTGCCGAGAAAGCGGCTGCAGCGAGGGCCGGGGTAGCCAGGTGGTAGTCGATGCGCCAGCCTGTGTCAGTGTCAAAGGCTTTTCCGCGCTGGGACCACCACGTGTAGGGGCCGGCGACATCTCCTGCCAGGCCCCTGTGAACATCCCTCCATCCGATCTCTTCACCGAAGAAGCGGTCAAAGTAGGCCCGTTCCTCCGGGAGGAAGCCGGCACGCTTGACGTTGCCCTTCCAGTTCTTGATGTCCAGCTCGGTGTGGCCGACGTTGAGGTCACCGACAACCAGCGCGTGATCGCTGTGCTTTGCCAGCTCGGGCAGGCGGGTGGTCATTGCGTCCAGGAAGCGGTACTTGTCATCCTGCTTGGGCGTTCCGGCCTCACCGGAATGCACGTAGGCGCTGACGGCCGTGAGCGTGGTGGCTTGACCGGCGGCATTTGTCAGGAGGAAGTCCGCTTCGACCCATCGCCCGGATTGGTCGAAGTACTCATCGCCGTTGCCGACGCGCGTGGCTGTGGGCTCCTGGCGGGAAGCGATGGCGACGCCCGCCCGGCCCTTGGCCTCGGCTTCCGCGTGCAGGATGTGCCAGCCTTCACCGATCAACGAATTGACGATCTGGTCAGGAGCACGGACTTCCTGCAAGCAAAGGATGTCCACGTCGCGCGGCTCCAGCCACTCCGCCATGCCCTTTTTGTAGGCAGCCCTGAGGCCATTGACGTTGACCGATGCGATGCGAAGGAAATCCTTCTTCAATGCCGTACTCACGCGCTCTACTCTAGTCGATGATGGTTCCGGCCACCGGTTCGTCCGAGTCTCCGGAGGACTTGATCATGTCCCGTGCATTGGTGGACGTAATGGCGATGGTTTCGAGTGCGCGGTTGATGGTGTCCTGGTTCGCGGCAGCACCCTTGGCGCGCTCCTCTTCCACTACCCGGACCTGCACCTGGACAATCTTGAACGAGTGGTCCAGCTTCAAGTCGCGGACATCATCGGCCTGCGAGCGTTCAGCCACCACCCGGGTGCCGCCGTTGTCTGCAACGGACGACGACGGCGCGCGGCCGGTTGCCGCGGCGAACGCATTCTGGGCCTCAGTCAGCTTGGCCCCGGCGCGCTTCGCGGCGCGCTGGATGCTGAAGACCACGAATGTTGCGAGCGCCAGCCATCCAAAGGAGACCACGGCAACGACCCAGCCCACGACGTCATTCTGGTTGGCCGCGAAAAGCACTGCCACCAGGAAGGCGATGATGACGACGGTCATTCCCAGGCCGCCTATGCGGAAGCCCTTGAAGGGTCCCCGGGCGGATGCGGACGTGGTTGGGTGGGGGTCACCGAGAGATTGCATGGTGCAATTGTCTCAAATACCCGGAGGTGCCTGCGCCGCCTTCCACGCACGGCGAACATTCACGGTTATTTGAGGAACAGTTGGCGCAGCCGTCCCGTGGTGAGCATGATGCCCAGGACGATCATCACCAGGTAGTACGCCACATGGATGGCCGTGGCCGGGCTGAAGGCTCCCGCGCTGATCTGGCGCAGCAGCTCAACCCCGTGCCATAAGGGCATGGCCTGGATAAACCACTGGATGGGCTGCGGGTAGACGCTCAACGGGTAGAACGTGGCGCTGAAGAGGAACATGGGCAGGAGGAAGAAGTTGATCCAGTCCATCTGCTGGAAGGTCTTCATGAAGCTGGTGATCCCCATGCCGAAGCTCGCGAAGCCGAACGCAATCAGTACCGACGCCGGGATCACCAGGATCGCCCACCACGTAGTCAGCAGTCCCATGACGCCCATGACCGCGGTGAAGCCCGTGGCGTAGAGGAGTCCGCGCAGCAAAGCCAGGAAAATCTCGCCCATGGCAACATCCAGCGGGCCGAGGGAAGTGTAGAGCATGCCCTGGTACAGCTTGGCGAAGTTCATCTTGAAGAACACGTTCCACGTGGAATCGTAGATCGCTCCGTTCATGGCCGAGACCGCCAGGAGCGCCGGGGCAATGTAGGCCGCATAGCTGATTTCCGTACCGCCGGGGCCCTCGACCGTGCCGACGATCGACCCCATCCCCACTCCCATGGCCAGCAGGAACAGGACGGGTTCGAAGAATCCGGAGAGCAGGACCAACCAGGTGCTGGACTTCGCGGCCATGAGTCCCCTTGCCACAACGGCCTTGGCGTTGCGCGAATACAGGGGCCCGAACTTGCGTTCGCGGGCGAGGTCCGTAGCGCTGTGCCCGCCGGTTAGGATGCTCATGAGCCCATCCTTTTGACGAAGCGGCGCCGGGTCAGGATGAAGCCCGCCGTCGCCGTGGCCAGGAGGTACAGAACGTGCACGAGTGTCAGCAAGGGATTTTCCTCCATGCCATAGGTGAAGACGCGCCCCAGTTCCGTCCCGTGCCATACCGGGGAAATCCAGCCGATCCACCGTACTGCCAAGGGCAAGGTATCCAGCGGGAAGAACGTTCCGGAGAAGAGGAACAGCGGCATGACGATGAACCTCTGCACCAGGGCGAACTGCCCCTTGTCCTGCGTGATGCTGGCGGCATAGGCCATCAGCGGGAGTCCGAACGACAACGCGGCAAGTGTGGCTACCAGTGCCGACACCCACCCCCACGCTCCCGGGGATGCGCCGAACATCGCAACCACGGCAAAGTACACCACCGATTGCAGCAGGAACCTGAGGCTGCTGGCCATGATGTGGCCCGTGGCGATCTGCTCCGGGACCAGCGGAGAGGCATGCGGGCCGAAAAAGACCCGCCGCCACTTGAAGCCATCCATGATCGGGTAGGAGAACTCCCCGGACGCCGTCATCACAGCGGCTGACACCAGGAGCGCCGGCGCCACGAACTGCAGGTAGCTGACGCCGCCGAACACGGAATGGCTGTTGGCATCCACCAGGCTGGCCAAGCCAACACCCATCGCGAAGAGATAGGCCACGGGTTGCCCCACGCTGTACAAGACAACTGACCAGCCATAGTTCCGCATGACGCGGAGCACCTGTTCGGCGTAGAAGAACGAACCCCACTTCCGCGCCCTGGCCGCCGAGACGGCAGGCGGGTGAGCCCGCAGCGGAGGGACCGGCGTCGTTGGTTTGCTTCCCGTCATCCCGTCCCCGCTAGTCAACGAGGCTCCGGCCCGTCAGCCGAAGGAACACGTCCTCCAGGGACGAGCGGCGTACCAGCGATGTCAACGGGCGCAGCCCCCGTGCCGACACCTGCTCCAGCGCGGCCTCGCCGTCGTGGGTGTAGATGAGCACGCGGTCCGGCAGCGTTTCCAGCCGGTCGCCGATGCCTTCAAGCTCGACGCCGATTGTCCCGTTGCGCTCGGACCCGAACCTGAGCTCGAGTACTTCGCGGGAGGAATGTTCGCGGATGAGGGTTGCCGGGGACCCTTCGGCCATGATCCGCCCCTTGTCCACAACGATCAGCCGATCGCACAACTGTTCGGCCTCGTCCATGTAATGGGTGGTGAGGATCAGGGTGACGCCGCTTTCCTTGAGCCGGAACAGCCGGTCCCACAGGATGTGGCGCGCTTGCGGGTCGAGTCCTGTGGTGGGCTCATCCAGCAGCAGGATGCGCGGTTCGTTGATGAGCGAACGCGCGATGGTGAGCCTGCGCTTCATCCCGCCGGACAGCGCATCCACCTTGGAGTTGGCTTTGTCCGTCAGCTGGGCGAACTCCAGGAGCTCATCGGCTTTGGGCCTGAGGTAGCTGAGCGGGAGTCCGAAGTACCGCCCGTAAACGATCAGGTTCTCGCGGACCTTCAGCTCTTCGTCAAGGTTGTCCTGTTGCGGAACCACGCCCAGGTGCGCCCGGACCTCCGGGCCGTGTGTCTCCGGGTCCAGGCCCACGATGTCCAGCGCGCCGGAAGTCCGCTGCGAGACCCCGCCGATCATCTTCATGGTGGTGGACTTGCCTGCACCGTTGGGGCCCAGCAGGCCGAAGGACTCCCCCGCGGGCACATCAAAGGAGATGTTGTCCACGGCAATCAGCTCACCGTAGGTCTTGGTGAGGTTGCGGGCGCTGATGACTGTTGGCGGATTCATGTCTGGACGGGCCTGCGACGGCGCAGGACGCGTGGCTTCATTGTGCACCCTCAGCAGACTAGTAGCGCCGGGGAATATGTGAAAGAGATGTTCCGCAAATCGTGGGATCAAATTCTCTTTAACGAACAAGGCGCCCACTCCACAGGGAGCAGGCGCCTTGCTGCGCTTGGTTTCGGCTACGCCAGTCCGGCTTGGCGTTCGGCGCTCTCCACCACGTTGGCCAGCAACATGGCACGGGTCATCGGACCCACGCCGCCGGGGTTCGGGGACAGCCATGCGGCGACGTCCGCCGCAGCCGGGTCCACGTCTCCGGTGACAACAGCCTTGCCGTTGCCGTCCTCCACGCGGCTGACGCCGACATCGAGCACCACGGCGCCCGGCTTGAGGTCCTCAGCCTTGATCATGTGCGGCACGCCGGCAGCAGCAATCACGACGTCGGCCTGCTTCAGTTCCGCAGGCAGATCCACCGTCCCGGTGTGGGCCAGGATCACCGTGGCGTTGACATCCTTGCGGGTCAGCAGGAGGCCTACGGGACGGCCAATGGTCACACCACGGCCGACCACCAGGACACGCTTGCCGTTGAGCTCGATGCCGTGCCGGCGCATCAACTCCACGCAGCCCTTGGGCGTGCAGGGCAGCGGGGACTTCATCTCGCCGCTCACGTTGGCCACCAGGCGGCCAAGGTTCATGGGGTGCAGGCCGTCGGCGTCCTTGTCCGGATCCATGGCCTCCAGGATGACGTCCTGGTCGATGTGCTTGGGCAGCGGGAGCTGGACGATGTACCCGGTGCACTCCGGATTCTCGTTGAGCTCGCGGACAACTTTGAGCAGCTCGTCCTGGGTGATGTCCTCGGGAAGGTCCCGGCGGATGGACTGGATGCCCACCTCGGCGCAGTCCTTGTGCTTACCGCCGACGTACCAGGTGCTGCCCGGATCCGAGCCCACCAGGATGGTGCCCAGGCCCGGAACGATGCCCTTGGACGCGAGGACGGCAACCCGTTCGGTCAGTTCTGCCTTGATGGCCGCGGCGGTTGCCTTGCCGTCAAGGATCTGTGCTGCGTTCACCACTGCTCGTGCTGCGGGTAGAGCGGGAAGTCGGCGGCGAGCTTGTCCACGCGTGCCTGCAGGGCTTCTGCATCAACGCTGCCCGTGGCGCCCTTTACGAGCGCGGTGGCGATGATGTCGGCAACCTCGGTGAACTCCGCGGCGCCGAATCCGCGGGTAGCCAGTGCGGGCGTACCGATGCGAAGACCGGAGGTGACCATCGGCGGGCGGGGATCGAACGGAACGGCATTGCGGTTCACGGTGATGCCCACGGAGTGCAGGAGGTCTTCGGCCTGCTGGCCGTCCAACTGGGAGTTCCGCAGGTCAACGAGGACCAGGTGCACATCGGTGCCGCCGGTGAGGACGGAAACGCCTGCCTCGGCAACGTCGGACTGGTTGAGGCGGTCGGCGATGATCTTGGCACCCTCGAGCACGCGCTCCTGGCGTTCCTTGAATTCCTCGCTGCCGGCGATCTTGAAGGCAACAGCCTTGGCCGCGATGACGTGCATCAGCGGCCCGCCCTGCTGGCCGGGGAAGACGTTGGAGTTGATCTTTTTGCCGTACTGTTCCTTCGCCAATATCACGCCGGAACGCGGGCCTGCGAGGGTCTTGTGCACGGTGGAGGTGACGACGTCGGAGTGCGGCACCGGGCTCGGGTGCAGTCCTGCTGCAACCAGGCCGGCGAAGTGCGCCATGTCCGTCCAGAGGAGGGCGCCTACCTCGTCCGCGATGGAGCGGAAGGCAGCGAAATCAAGGTGGCGGGGGTACGCGGACCAGCCGGCAATGATGACCTGCGGCTTCTCGGCGATGGCCTGCTCGCGCAGCTTGTCCATGTCCACGCGGAAGGTATCTTCTTCCACCTGGTAGGCAGCAACCTGGTAGAGCTTGCCGGAGAAGTTGAGCTTCATGCCGTGGGTCAGGTGGCCGCCGTGTGCCAGGGAAAGGCCGAGGATCTTGTCGCCGGGGGTGATCATGGCGGACAGTGCGGCGGCATTGGCCTGGGCACCTGAATGGGGCTGGACGTTGGCGTACTCCGCACCGAAGAGGGCCTTGACGCGATCGATGGCGAGCTGCTCGGCAACGTCAACGTACTCGCAGCCGCCGTAGTAGCGCTTGCCCGGGTAACCCTCGGCGTACTTGTTGGTCAGGACAGAGCCCTGGGCTTCCATGACTGCGCGCGGCGCGAAGTTCTCGGAGGCGATCATTTCCAGGGTGCCGCGCTGGCGGCCGAGTTCCTGGTCGAGGACTGCTGCGATCTCGGGATCGAGTTCGGCGAGCGGCTGGTTACTGACAGACGCTGAAGTGGTGGTAGTCACGGAGATCTCCTGGCTAGGGAATGGGAGGTGCTACAGGTCAGGCTACCGGCAGCAGCATTCCCGCGTCCCCTCAATGACAAGAGGCATCGGTCACGCTGCATGCATCCGGTAAAACATGACCCTCGGCCCAGGCGTACGATCCGTGGTCTTCGTGATTGCCGCTCCCTGGTGGTTGTCCACCTCACGCCAGTTGCGACCCGTTAACAATACAACAGGGCCCCGCGGGTAGGCTTGTCCGCGTGACTGACTCCGCTTTCGTTGTAACCCTGTCCTGCCCCGACCGTCCCGGCATCGTCCACGCTGTTGCCGGCGCCCTCCTTGAGGCCGGTTGCAACATCGCCGACTCCCAGCAGTACGGAAGCCCCAGCACCGGCAACTTCTTCATGCGCGTGGAGGTTACGACGTCGAGCCCCCAGGCGGAACTGGCGGAAGCCCTGCGGCCGGTTGCCGAGTCCTTCGGGATGACGTGGCAGATCAATCCGGTAGGCCGCAAGGTCCGGACCATCATCATGTGCTCCAAGGACGCCCACTGCCTCAACGACCTCCTCTTCCAGCAGCGTGCCGGGACCTTGCCCATCGAGGTGCCCGCCATCGTGTCCAACCACCGGGACCTGGAGTCGCTGGCCGAGTTCTACGGCATCCCGTTCCACCACATCCCTGTCACGGCCGACACCAAGCCACAGGCCGAGGCCGAGCTCCTGAAGCTGATCAAGGAACACGATGTTGAACTGACGGTCCTGGCGCGCTACATGCAGGTCCTCTCCAACGATCTGTGCAGGGAGTTGAACGGCAAGGCCATCAACATCCACCACTCCTTCCTTCCGTCGTTCAAGGGCGCCAAGCCCTACCACCAGGCCCATGCCCGCGGGGTGAAGCTCATCGGCGCTACAGCCCACTACGTCACCGCAGACCTGGACGAGGGTCCCATCATCGAGCAGGAAGTGATCCGTGTTGACCACGCCCGCACTGCTGCCCAATTCGTCCAGATGGGGCGGGACGTGGAGGGCCGTACCCTGGTCCAGGCAGTCCAGTGGCACGCCGAACACCGGGTACTCCTGGACGGCACCCGGACCGTGGTGTTCAACTAACTCCTTTCCCAACTGACTGGCAGCAGGGGTTGTTCTGAGCGCTCAGAACAACCCCTACTGCCAGTCACTTTGGCGATCTACGCTGGGGCTATGCAGGGCATGCCCGATCCCGACGCCGACCTGGCCACCTACTACGACCGCCACGCCGCGCTCCGCAATACCCGCTCCCTGACGCCGCACCGTGTTGCGGCCCGGGAGTGGTTTGTTCGGCTGCTGAAACGTGAACACCGGCACTCCTTGATGGAGTTGGGCTGCGGAACGGGCGTAGAAGGACTGGCTTTTGTCCAGGCCGGGTTGCACTACACCGGGGTCGACCTATCCCCCGAGAGTGTCCATGTGGCGCGCGCCCACGGACTCGACTGTTCCGTGGCGAACGGTCGCAGCCTGCCCTTTCCCGACGGCGCCTTCGATGCGGCATGGAGCATGAGCACGCTTCTGCACGTGCCGAACAGCAGTATCCACGACGTCGTCCGCGAACTCGTGCGGGTCACAGCGGCAGGTGCCCCGATCGGCGTCGGGCTCTGGTCCGGGGACGACGAAGAGGTGCTGAACCCCGAAGACCTCGACGAGCCCCGCCGCTTCTTCAGCCGCCGCAGCGACCAGACCTTGCAGCGGATCTTCAGTGAGCACGGCAGCGTGGAGCATTTCCAAACGTGGCCCGAGGGAACCGGTGAGGAATCCGGGCCCGGCGCAGGCAACTGGGCCCAGCACTACCAGTTCCTGGTTCTGCGCACCCCCTCCCCCAAGTAGGTCGCATTTGTGCGCGTTCTGAGCCCTCATAACGTGCTCTGCTGCTACCCAGTTGGGGAAGGGCGTGACTTAAGCTGGGAGGCATGGCTCCCTCTTACACCTTTGCCGGGGACACCCCGGACATCCATGAAACGGCCTTTGTGGCCCCCACGGCGTCGATCATCGGCAAGGCAACACTGGCCGAGGATTCCAGCGCGTTCTACGGCGTCTCCGTTCGCGCTGACACCGCCGCAATCAGCGTCGGCGCAGGCTCCAACCTCCAGGACAATGTGGTCCTGCACGCGGACCCGGGCTTTCCCTGCACGGTCGGCGAGCGCGTGTCAGTCGGCCACAGCGCAGTGGTCCATGGCTGCACCGTGGAAGACGACTGCCTCATCGGCATGAGTGCCACCATCCTCAACGGAGCGGTGATCGGTACGGGTTCCCTGGTGGCTGCCGGCGCCGTGGTCCTTGAAGGCACGGTCATTCCTCCGCGGTCGCTGGTTGCCGGGGTGCCTGCGAAGGTCCGTCGCGAACTGACCGATGATGAGTTCGAAGGCGTGAAGCACAACGCCGCCCACTACAGGGAGCTCGCTGCGGCGCACCGCCAGATGCACGGCGCCTAGGACGCCCCGCAACTAGTCCAGGCTGATTGGCCCGAGCTCGTCCAGCAGCTCACCCGGCCCCGGGTTGGCTGCTGCGGAGGAACCGCCCAAGTGGTTGACCACGCCCCATACGGCGTTCAGGCCCGTGGTCACGGCGCCTTCGGCCCATCCGGCGGTGAAGGACACGTCATCCCCGGCAAGGAAGATCCCGCGCTGGCTCTCCGGAAGCTTGTCCTGCTTGAAGTGCGTGAACAGCCGCTGCTGGTAGCGGTAGTGGCCGGGGAGGTTGGCCTTGAACGCGCCCATGAAGTTGGGGTCGGCCTCCCAGGACACGGTGATGGGCTGGCCCACGATGTGGCTGGCGATGTCCACACCCGGGTAGATCTGCTCCAACGAGTGCAGCATGAGCTTGACGCGCTCTTCTGCGGTGAGGGCGAGCCATTTCAGGGCGTCGTCGTTCCATGTGTAGGACAGGAGGATGACCGCGGGCTTGTCCGGGCCGTCATCGAGCAGGTACGTTGCCCGGTTGAGGCGGTCGGTGAGGGTCATGGAGAGGACTTCGCGGCCGGTTTCGGGATCGATGTCCTTCCAGAACGGCCGGTCCACCATCACGAACGTCTTGGACGACTGCATGTAGTGCGAGCGCTCAATGGCAGTCCACAGCTCGGACGGGAACAGGGCTTCTTCGGTGTGGATGCGCGTCGAGAGCAGCCACGACTGGCACGTCGTCACCACTGCCGGGTACGTCGCCTCGCGGCCCCAGCTTTCCCGGACCACCAGGTCGCCGTTGGCTGCGCGCCGGATGTTGTCCACCGCGCCGCGCGGCGAACCTGAGTGCAGGGACGCCAGCGAGGTGCCGGCCGGCCAATGCTTGATGTCCGACGGCGCGTGGTTCCATAGTGCCTCGGGGAGCCTTTGCGCTCCGCCCCGGATAAGCCGGTGCTGGTCGTCGGCGTCGGTGTACACGACGCGGAGGATTTCGAGGATGGAGTTGGGGAAGTCCGTGTCCCAGCCTCCCGTGCCGAAGCCCACCTGGCCGAACGCTTCACGGTGCGCGAAGCCGGCGTCTTTGAAGGACTTGCTCGCGGCGATGAACCCGTAGAAGGTCTGTTCGTCGAGTTCGGGCAGGAGTTCGTTCCAGAGTTCCTTGATGCGCTTGGTGTCGCGGGCCTTGATGGCTTCCTGCATCTCCGTGAAGGCGGCACCATCCTTGATGGCGTCTTTCCAGGCGTCGGCTACCTCATGGAAGAAAGCGGGCAGGTCATCAGGCGTGGCGGCGTAGTGCTTCTTGCCTGCCAGTTCGATCACAGTGCTGGACGTGACCGGGGCCAACGGGTTGGGGAATTCCTGCGTTTCCAGGCCGAGCAGGTCTATGTAGTGGTAGAAGGCCTTGCCGGAGACGGGGAAACGCATGCCGCCAAGGTCGGCCGTGACGCCGGGTGCCGACGGGAAGCTGGCCGTCCGGAGGCGGCCGCCGATCTGGTCGGCCTCGTAGATCACGGGCCGGAGTCCCAGCTTCATCAGTTCATAGGCGGTGACAATGCCGGACAGTCCGGCGCCGATGACGGCTACCTCGGTGCCGTAACGCTCTTCGGGAACCGAGCCAAGGCCAGCCGGGTGGGCGAGGTAGTGGTCGTAGCTGAACGGGAAGTCCGGGTTCAGCATGGTGATGGGCGCTTCGGGTGCGCGGTCGGCTGCTCCGGCGGCGCCGTCGGCTGTGGGAAATTCGGTGGCGATGGTCATGCGTTCTCTGCTTTCACAGTTTCCGGGCTCACGGCCCTGGTGGTCAGTTCACGGTAGTCCTGCTCGCTGAGCGCGGCTACCTTGGAATTCCGGCGTCCATAGCCGAAGTAGATCGCGATGCCTACCAGCATCCAGGCACCGAAAACGAGCCACGTATCGGCGCCGAGGTTGGCCATGAGGTAGGCGCACATGAGTGTTCCCAGCACGGGAGTAACCGGGTACAGCGGGACCCGGAAGCTGCGCTTGAGGTCCGGACGGTTGCGGCGCAGGTAGATCACCGCAACGTTGACCAAGGCGAACGCGAAGAGGGTTCCGATGCTGGTGGCGTCTGCCAGTGCACCCAGCGGAACCAGGCCGGCGGCGAGCGCGACGGCGACGCCCACGATCAGCGTTCCCGTCACCGGAGTGCCGGTGCGGCGGGAGACGCGGCCGAAGACCTTTGGCACCATGCCGTCGCGGGACATGGACAGGAGGATGCGGGTCTGGCCGTAGAGGACGGTGAGCACAATGCTGGCGATCGCGAGGACCGCGCCGACGGAGAAGACGAGGGCAATCCAGGGCTGACCCGTGATTTCGTGCAGGATCTGCACCAGCGCAGCTTCTGTACCGTCGAACCATCCCCAGGGCCTGGCTCCGATGGCTGCGACGGCCACCAGGACGTAGATGCTGGTGACGATCACCATGGAGAGCATGATGGCGCGGGGCATGTCCCGCTTGGGGTTCCGGGCTTCTTCGCCGGCTGTGGATGCTGCATCGAAGCCGATGTAGGAGAAGAAGACGCTCGAGGCAGCTGCGGAGACTCCGGCTGCGCCCATGGGAAGGAGGGGTTCGAAGTTGCCGGCATTGAAAGCAGTGAAGGCAACGGCGCAGAAGAACAGCAGGATGCCCACCTTGACGGCGACGATCGCGGTGTTGATCCAGGCGCTCTCCCGGGCTCCCCGGACCAGCAGGGCCATGGCCAGGAGCACGATGACCATCGCGGGAATGTTCACGACGCCGCCGTCCCCCGGCGGCTGGCTCATCGCGTCAGGCAGGACCTGCCCAAAAGCGGCGAGTGTCTCGTTGACGTACTGTCCTGCACCGACGGCGACCGCCGCCACGGACACGGCATATTCCAGCACGAGGCACCAGCCACAGATCCAGGCCATGCCTTCGCCCATGGTGGCGTAGGAGTAGGAGTAGCTGGAACCGGCGACGGGCACCAGCCCGGCCATCTCCGCGTAGGAGACCGCCGAGAGCAATGCCGCGAGGCCTGCAATGACGAACGAGATCCAGATGGCCGGACCGGCCAGCGGGACGGATTCGCCGAGGATGACCAAAATGCCGGTGCCGAGCGTGGCGCCTACGCTGATCATGGTCAGCTGCAGGACGCCGAAGCTGCGGACCAGGGGCGTGCCGCTTTCGCTGCTTCCGGCTTCCCCGGCCATCTGCGCGATGGGCTTCCGGCGCAGCAATTGGGCGCCGAGGCCAAGCCGGGTGAGGCTTGCCGGGGTTGGGTCTTGGGTGTTCACAGGCACAGTCACCGTTGACGTCCCTTCTGAGTAGTTGTCGGTTTCCCCTCATCAAGACTGGCATGTGAGCCAACTCTCAGGCTGGTGCAAAATGACCTATAGTGATCCACCATGAGACGTAATGCACATCAATTATCGCCCCTCGCGGCGACTCTTTCCGGCCAGGTCAGCGTGGACCTGTCTGCTATTTCAGACAACGTCAAAGCTTTGAAGAAACGGGCCAAGGCGCCCTTCTTCATGGCCGTCGTCAAAGGCAATGCGTACGGTCACGGCTTGGTGGAAGTGGCCCGCACGGCAATCGAAGCGGGGGCTCACTGGCTTGGCACCGCGCAGCTGTCGGAAGCCATCGAATTGCGGAAGGCCGGTATCACCGAACCCATCCTTTCCTGGTTGTATCTGGCATCACAGACGAGCGACACCATCCGCGAAGCCCTCGAAAACTCCATCGATGTCTCGCTCGGAAGCGTCCACCAACTGGAGGTGCTGGCAGGCATCGCGAAGGACTTGGGCCGTCCCGCCGTCGTGCATCTGGAACTGGACAGCGGCCTCAGCCGCGGCGGCGCGCGCAAGGAGGACTGGGCCGCACTGGTGGCGCGGGCACGCCAGGCCGAACTGGAAGGGACACTGCGCGTGCGCGGCGTGTGGACGCACCTGGCCTGGGCAGACGTCCCCGCCCACCCCGGCAACGCAGCGGCCGTGGCGGGGTTCGAGGACGCCGTCAGCGCGGCGCGGGAAGCCGGGCTGACGCCGGAACTGAGGCATGTTTCCAGTTCAGCCAACATTCTGGAACGGCCCGAATTCCACTTCGACATGGTGCGCGCCGGCCTCGCCATCTATGGTCTGGCGCCGGCGGACCACCTGAATCCGGCTGACTTCGGACTCCGCCCGGCCCTCAGCGTCACAGCTCCCTTGGTGATGGTCAAGAAGGTCCCGGCGGGAACCGGGGTCAGCTACGAACACCAAGCCATCACCTACGAACCCCGCTACCTTGGCCTCATCCCCTTGGGGTACGCGGACGGCATTCCGAAGGGCATCAGCGGACGTTCCGTCGTAAACATCGCAGGGCGGAGGGTGCCGGTGATCGGCAAAGTCTGCATGGACCAGTTCATGGTTGACCTGGGACCGGATGCCACGGGAATCGACGTCGGGAACACTGCAGTCCTGTTCGGCGACCCCGCGGAGGGAGCCGCGAGCGCGGATGACTGGGGTGCCGCGATCGGCAGCCATGGAGATGAAATCATCAACCGGATCGCGCCGCGGCTGCCGCGTGCCTACCGGAGCAGCGCATACCAGTGCCCGGACTACCAGGAGCCGGCCGCCGCCGGGCAGGGCAATGTTGCCTGAACCCGCCGCCGCCCGCCTGAGTTTCGTCACGCTTGAGCAGTTCCTCGAGCAGCTGCCGCCGGAGTTGAAGATGCTTCACGACGGCGGCAGCGGCGCCTCGCTGCTGCGCTGGGTGGAACCGAGCGAGCTCGAGGATCCGACGCCGTACCTGCCCGAGGGCGAGTTCCTGCTTACCTCCGGGTTGCCGTTCCTGGGCGAGGGCGGCTCGGCGGACAAAGTGGACGCGTATGTCCGAAGGTTGGTCGATGCGAAGGTGGCCGCGCTCGGGTTCGGTATCAGGCCCTATTTCGACGCCGTTCCCGACGTCCTGCTTGACGCTTGCCGAACGCACAACCTCACCTTGTTCGAAGTGCCCGAGTCCCTGCCGTTCGCCGCGATCGGGCTGGAATTTTCGCAGTTGTTGGAGTCGGACAATGCACGGGTTTTCCGGCAGCTCGCGGAAACAAACCGCCAACTGATGCGGGCGGTCCTCTCCCCCAGGCCCGAGCACGAACTCCTCGCCGCCCTGGTTCAGCGGGTGCCGGTGTGGGCGGTGCTGTTCGGCGCGGATGGGCGCGTCCGAGCCCGCGGCCACAGCACCGGCGGCATCACCGGCGTCGACCATTCCCTACTGGCACCCATGCTGGAACGGCTGCTGTCCGGCAGCGGCCCGCGGGTGGAGATGGACGGGTTCGAACAGCCGGGGTCGGCCCTGGTGGTGGGGCATCCGCTGCGCAGCACCAAGGACGCAAACCTCGGGGCGCTCATCTTGGGTTCGGACGTTGCGCTGACGCCGGCCCAGAACAACGTGGTGCAGTCGGCCGTGGGGTTGTTGGAGTTGCTGGTGCGGCAGCGGACCAGCGGTTCACTGGCACCAAGCCAACTGGCCACGGCCATGCTGCTTCACCCGGAAACGCTGGTCTCGGGCGGGACCAAACAACTCAACGGGCTCAAGGACCTCTTGGCACAAAGCCTGTCCTCTACCCGGTCAGGCCAGATGCGGGTCATCCAGGGCGTCAGGGTTGACGGTTCCGTGGATGACGGACCAGTGCGTGAACTGCTGCAATGGCGTCGCCTGTTCGACACCAAGCTCGTGGAGATCACGGACTACGGATTCGCCGCTATCACCCGCCTGCGTGTTGATGATTCCCTGCTGGCAGATGTCGAGAAACTCGGCTGGCGACTGGTGATCGGCGAACCCACCGAGCTGGGCGGTTTATCGGCGGCCTACCAGCGCGTGGGCTCGTTAAGGCCGCGCGTGCTGTCCACCGGCGTGAGCGCCCGCGTCGATGAGGTGAACTGGTCCGTGACAGGACTGCTGGGCCGGGAGGCAGGGACCGTGCTCGCCGAGCGCCTGCTGGGGCCCCTGCTTTCCTTGGAGCCCGAGCGCCGCGATCCGCTGCTGTCCGTCCTGCGGGGGTGGCTCACCGAAAACGGAAGCTGGGACGCGTCCGCCAAACTGCTTGGCCTGCACCGCAACAGCGTCCGGCGCCAGATCGGCGTGATTGCGGAACTACTGGACATGGACCTCAACGCTGCGCAGGTGCGGGCAGAGCTGTGGATCGCCCTGCAGTATGTGGAGGAGCAGACGCCGGGTACCACCTAGATTTCCTCGCGGAAGTCTGTGCAAGGGCTTTTCAGCGGTCGCCTTCCCATGTCGCGTAGAGGTCCGGGCGGCGTTCCTTCAAGTAAGGGACCTCGGCACGGGCCGCTTTGACAGCTTCCGTTCCAACCTCGGCGAAAAGCAACGCAGCCCCCTCCCCCGCCGCGGCGAGCAATGAACCGTCGGGACCGGCTACGACGCTTCCGCCAAGGAAGTTGTAGATGTCCTCGTGCCCGGAGTGGTTGGCGTAGGCCACATGCAGTTGGCTCTCCAGCGCCCGCGCGCGGATGAGGACCTGGGGCACGTTGTCGAAGCCGGCGGATAATGCCGTGGGTACCAGCAGCAGTTCCGCACCGCGGCCCGCTGCCGCGCGCACGGCTTCCGGGAACTCGACGTCGTAGCAGATCAGCATCGATGTGCGGATGCCGTTGAAATCCACGACGGCGGGGGGTTCCTGGGAGCCGACGAACGCCTTGCGCTCTTCCTCGCCGAAGAGGTGGACCTTGTTGTACGTCAGGATTTCTTTCCCGGAGGCGTCCAGCAAAGTAGCCGAGATATGCCAGCGCCCCTCCGCGGATGCTGGCTCCGCGCCGTCGTCGTGCGCTTCCTTGGCCGATGCCGGGAGGCTGTACACCAGGCCGATGCCATGAGTCCTTGCGATCCGGGCAAGCTGATCCCGGATCCCGGGCAACGTCGCCGGATCCATCCCGGCATGGATCCGGAGCGGCGCATAGCCCACCGGGAAGAGCTCGGGCGTCAGCAATAACGCAGCCCCGGCCTTCGCTGCCCGCTGTGCGGCGTCGTCAATAGTCCGAAGGTTTGCGTCCACGTCCAGGACGGAGGCGTTGGCCTGCAGGACTGAGAGCAGCATCGTTACCACCTTGGTTCTCCGGGGCCCGGCGCTGGTAGGTCCGGGGGTACTTGGTTCCAGCCTAGGCGCGCCGGGCCATCGCAGGCTGGGACATTTGGACCCGGATGCTTGGCAGGCAGGGCACATCGCCCGGCCCTACTGGCGTCCCTGCGTTGGAGTATGTCGCTCAAGGTTGACGCGTTGTGTTCACTTCTTGACTACAAGGCTCTTTGTGGGGCACTCTTCTTGTCATGCCCGCTACGCAGCGCTCAACGAAGAGCCATCCGAGAAAACCCGGCTCACAGTCCGCACTTCGCCACCTGAACCAGCAGCGGATCATCGAGTGCCTCCTGAGCGGGCCATCCACTCAGGCTGAGCTTTCCCGGCAGACCGGCCTGTCAACGGCCACCGTTTCCAACATCGTGAAAATCATGCAGGATGCGGGCCTCGTCTCCACAGAGCCGACCACCAGTTCAGGCCGCCGCGCCACGAACGTCAGGCTCAACAGCAACGGGGCTGTCGCCGTCGGAATCGACTTCGGCAGACGCCACCTGCGAGTGGTGCTGGCCTCCCTCGGCTACCACGTGATCGCCGAGGAATACATCGAGCTGCCGCTCGGCCACAAGGCAGAAGAAGGCATCGCCGCAGCTGTCCGGCTCCTGGGGAGGCTCCTTGAGGAAAACAGCATCGACCCCAGTGCGGTAGTCGGGGCCGGAGCCGGCATCCCTGGGCCCATCGACCGCCGCAGCGGCACCGTAGCGCAAGGGGCAATCCTCCCCGAATGGGTGGGAATCGACATCCTCCACAGGCTCGAGGAAGCACTCCAGTGCCCCGTCTTTGTTGACAACGACGCCAATCTTGGCGCCCTGTCCGAGGTCACCTGGGGACCGCACAGCGGCGTGTCCAACCTGATGTTCCTCAAGATCGGTTCGGGCATCGGCGCCGGCTTGATCCTGAACGGAGCACCTTATTACGGCAACGTTGGAATCACCGGAGAAATCGGCCACGCCACCATCCACGAACACGGCCTTGTCTGCCGCTGCGGGAACCGTGGATGCCTCGAAACCATAGCGTCCACCACCACCATGATCGAGCTGCTGAGCCGGGGGCAGGACACCCTCCTGACGCCCCAGGACATCGTGCGCAACTGCCTCGCAGGGGACTCCGCCACCCAGCGCGTGGTGGACGATGCCGGGCTTGCCGTGGGGCGCGCCTTGGGCAACGTTTCCAACCTGATCAACCCTGAAGTCATCGTGGTGGGCGGCCCCCTCGCCGGCCTCGGGGACCTGTTGCTGGACCCCATCCGAAGGGGCCTTGTACGCCACGCGGTGCCCGTCGTCGGGGAGACGACGCATCTCGCCATGTCCTCGCTCGGCGCGCGCGCAGAGGCCTTGGGCGCAGCCGCATTGGTGTTCCAACACGCCGGCATTACCGGCTAGTAACCAAATCGTTAGCACCATCTTGTGTTCAAGTCTTGACGACAAGATGGTGTTTACAGTTTACTTTTTCATCAGACAGCTCCGCCGCCGCGGGGCCGACAACGAAGTCAGACATTGGAGGCGCAAGGGCTGATGACAACCCTCGACACGCAAGGTGATCCCATCCTTTTGGAGATGCGCTCGATCACGAAGGAATTCCCCGGCGTGAAGGCCTTGTCGAACGTGAGCCTGCGGGTGAAAGCCGGTGAGATCCACGCAATCTGTGGAGAAAACGGTGCAGGCAAGTCGACCCTCATGAAGGTCCTGTCAGGTGTTTACCCCTACGGCAGCTACACCGGGGACATTGTTTACCAAGCCGAAGTCCAGCAGTTCAAGGACATCCGGGCAAGCGAAGCCGCCGGCATCGTGATCATCCACCAAGAGCTGGCACTGATCCCGGAACTCTCCATCATGGAGAACATCTTCCTCGGCAACGAGCCCACCAAGTGGGGCGTCATCGACTGGGCCGAGGCCCGGCGTCGTTCCGTAGAGCTCCTGGCCCGCGTAGGCCTGCGCGAAGACCCGGATACCCCCATCAAGGAAATCGGCGTCGGCAAGCAGCAGCTGGTGGAAATCGCCAAGGCACTGAACAAGTCCGTGAAGCTCCTGATCCTCGATGAGCCCACGGCCGCGCTGAACGAATCCGATTCGCAGCACCTGCTGGACCTGATCCTCGGCCTCAAGGGCCGCGGCATCACGTCCATCATCATTTCCCACAAGCTCAACGAGATCGAGCAGATCGCCGACGAGATCACGATCATCCGCGACGGCAAGTCCATCGAGACCCTCAACGTCAAGCGCGACGGCGTGGATGAAGACCGGATCATCAAGGGCATGGTGGGACGCACCCTGGAATCCCGCTTCCCGGACCACGAACCGAAGATCGGCGAGGTCTTCTTCGAGGTCAAGAACTGGACGGTTGGCCACCCGATCATCCAGGACAGGCTCATCTGCAAGGGTTCCAACTTCTTTGTACGCCGCGGCGAGATCGTCGGCTTCGCCGGTCTGATGGGCGCAGGACGCACCGAGCTTGCACGGTCGCTCTTCGGCCACTCCTACGGAAAGTTCATCTCCGGCGAGGTCTACAAGGACGGCAAGCGGGTCAACCTCCGCACGGTCAAGGCAGCCATCGACGCCGGCCTCGGCTACGTGACCGAAGACCGCAAGTCCCTGGGCCTGAACCTGCTCGATGACATCAAGACCACCACCGTCGCTGCGGCACTGGACAAGATCAGCAAGTACTCAGTGGTGGACACCCGCAAGGAATTCCAGGTCGCAGAGGAATACCGGAAGTCCCTTCGGACCAAGACTCCCTCCGTGGAAGAGGGCGTGGCAAAGCTCTCCGGCGGAAACCAGCAGAAAGTAGTGCTGGCCAAATGGATGTTTACCGATCCCGATCTGCTAATCCTTGACGAACCGACCCGAGGCATCGACGTCGGCGCCAAGTACGAGATCTACGGCATCATCCAGCGCCTGGCAGATCAGGGCAAGGGAGTAATCGTCATTTCCTCGGAGCTCCCCGAGCTCCTGGGCCTCTCCGACCGGATCTACACCATCTTTGAAGGCGCCATCACAGGTGTCCTTAATAAGGACGAAGCCAGCCAGGAAAGCCTGATGAAGCTCATGACGTCCAACCGCAAGACCGCAGCCTGACCTCTCAGTCGCCCCGAAACGCCCCTTCCTGACTCAAGGACCAAAACAATGAACGCGCTCAAGAAGCTATTTGGTGGCAATACCCGCCAGTTCGGCATGATTTTCGCCCTGGTGGCACTCATCATCTTCTTCCAGATCTTTACCGAGGGCCGCACGCTGACCCCCGGCAACGTGATCAACCTGTTCAACGGCAACTCCTACATCCTGATCCTGGCCATCGGCATGGTGCTGGTGATCATCGCCGGCCACATCGACCTTTCGGTAGGTTCGGTGGCCGCCTTCGTCGGTGTTTCCGTGGCCCTCGCCATCCGTGACTGGGGAATCCCTTGGTACATGGGCGTGCTGTTCGGACTCGCACTGGGAGCCCTGATCGGTGCCTGGCAAGGGTTCTGGACAGCCTACGTAGGCATCCCAGCCTTCATCGTGACGCTTGCAGGCATGCTCCTGTTCCGTGGTTTCAACCAGTTCGTCGGCAAGTCCAACACCATCCCGGTTCCCAACGACTTCCAGTACCTCGGCTCCGGCTACCTCCCGGAAATCGGTCCGGACACAGGCTTCAACAACCTGACCCTCCTGATCGGCCTCGTTGCCGCCGCGTTCGTCGTCGTCATGTCCCTGCGGGCCCGCGCTGCCAGCAAAGCCCTGGGCGCCGACGTTCCCGAACTGTGGGTTGAGGTCACCAAGCTGGTCCTTATCTGCGGTGCCATCCTCTACGCCACGTACCTGTTCGCAACCGGCCGCCCCGGCACCTCCTTCCCCATCCCCGGCCTGATCCTCGCCGTCCTGGTCCTCATCTACGGCTTCATTGCGGACAAGACCGTCATCGGCCGCCACGTCTACGCCGTCGGTGGCAACCGCCACGCAGCTGAACTGTCCGGCGTCCAGTCCAAGAAGGTCAACTTCCTGGTCATGCTCAACATGTCCGTCCTGGCCGGTCTCGCAGGCATGATCTTCGTCGGCCGCTCCACCGCTTCGGGTCCGTTCGACGGCGTCGGCTGGGAACTCGATGCAATCGCAGCCGTCTTCATCGGTGGCGCAGCTGTGACCGGCGGTGTGGGTACCGTGATCGGCTCGATCGTCGGTGGCCTCGTCATGGCTGTCCTGAACAACGGCCTGCAGTTGCTGGGTGTCGGCGCCGACCTCACCCAGATCATCAAGGGCCTGGTGCTCCTGGCAGCAGTTGCCTTCGACGTCTACAACAAGTCCCAAGGCAAACGCTCCATCACCGGCATGTTGATGAAGAACTTCCAACGCAACAATGAGATCAAGCCGGACGAAACCACGTCCACCAAGGAAGTCATCTCCAAGGAAGCCTGAGCTTCTCACACGAAACTTCATTACCCGGAAGACTCGCTCCACCCCACCAAAACAGAAAGTGAACCAAGATATGCGAATGTTTGGTAAAGCAGGAAAGGCAGCAGCAGTCGCTGCCATCGCGGCACTGGCGCTGACAGCCTGCGGCCGCTCCGACAGCGGCTCAAGCAGCAGCACAGCTGGCGGGGAAGCGTTCCCCAAGGACTCGCTGATCGGCGTCGCACTTCCGCAGAAGACCAGTGAGAACTGGGTCCTCGCGGAGAAGCTGTTCAACGATGGCCTCACCGAGGCCGGCTTCAAGCCGGACGTTCAGTTCGCCAACGGCGGCGTTTCCGAGCAGCAGAACCAGATCAGCGCCATGGTCACCAAGGGTGCCAAGGTGATCGTTGTGGGTGCCATCGACGGCGCCCAGCTGGGTACTCAGCTCAAGCAGGCCAAGGATGCAGGCGCAACCGTCATCGCCTACGACCGTCTGCTCCTCAACACCGAGAACGTGGACTACTACGTGGCCTACGACAACTTCAAGGTTGGCGAGCTGCAGGGGCAGGCACTGCTGGACGGTCTGAAGGCCAAGAAGCCCTCCGGACCGTACAACATCGAACTGTTTGCCGGTTCCCCTGACGATGCCAACGCCAAGGTCTTCTTCGACGGCGCCATGAGCGTCCTGAAGCCGAAGATCGACGACGGCACCCTCAAGGTACTCTCGGGCCAGACCGCTTTCGAGCAGGCTGTTACCCAGGGTTGGAAGGCTGAAAACGCCCAGCGTCGCGCCGACACTCTGCTGACCGGCAGCTACGGCTCCGCTTCGCTCGACGGTGTTCTCTCCCCGAACGACACCCTGGCCCGCGCAGTCCTGACCTCCGTCAAGGCTGCCGGCAAGCCGCTCCCCGTTGTGACCGGCCAGGACTCCGAGGTTGAGTCCGTCAAGTCGATCATGGCCGGCGAGCAGTACTCCACCATCAACAAGGACACCCGCAAGCTGGTTGAGCACGCCATCACCATGGTGAAGGACCTGCAGGCCGGCAAGGAACTGGAGATCAACGACAAGGATTCGTACAAGAACGGCGTCAAGACCGTTCCGGCGTACCTCCTGCCCCCGCAGATCGTCACCGCTGAGAACGTCAAGACGGCTTACGTGGACGATCCGGTAC
Organism: Paenarthrobacter sp. PAE-2; assembly: GCF_026013155.1. NCBI lineage: Bacteria > Bacillati > Actinomycetota > Actinomycetes > Micrococcales > Micrococcaceae > Paenarthrobacter > Paenarthrobacter sp. PAE-2. The sequence goes on from NZ_JAPDNV010000001.1 coordinate 247,848, forward strand.
TCGGCCCGATCACCAAGTAGTCCCGTTACCAAGGAGCCCCGGCCCGCCAGCACAGGCGGACCGGGGCTTTTTGCTGCACTCTGCAGTTTTTGGGTTCGCCGCCGTTGGAGAGGTCAGAACCGGATCGCATCTATGACTTTGACCCGCACTGCCACGAGTGCAGGAATCGCTCCAGCGAGTGCTCCAACGAGGACGGCTGCACCGAACCCGAGCAGGGCAGCATCGATCGGGAACGGCGGATACTCTGTCAGGCCCGGCGCCACCTTCGACTGGATCCAAGGATTTTTCACCACGGCAACTGCCACCATGACCCCCAGCAGACCGGCGCAGGCAGTGGCCACCACGGACTCCATCATGACCCCGAAGAAGATCCGACCGGAGGTAGCACCGAAACTCCGGCGTATGCCGATCTCCCGGACCCTGTAGCGCACGGTGACCATGGAGATGTTGAGCATGCCCACGGCACCGAGGAGGAGAACCAGTCCTGCGACGCCGCCGATCACCAGTTGAGCCGGCCCGAGCGGATCCCCGTGCGCCGCATAATCCATGCGGCTGGCCTGCGCGGAGAACCCCGGAAACTGACTCAGGAGGTCGGCGGTGATGGCGGCCGTCAGGGCGTCAGCCTGCTCCTCCCCCACCCAGATCTTGAATTCGGACATCTCTGACCTCATGCCCGCCATGGCCGCGCCTTCGGTGAGAATGAACGCGGCCGGCGGCGCGTCGGGCCACACGTCGGGAACGACGCCGATGATCACCACGGTTGCCGGACGATCACCCGGGATTGTAACCGTGGGGTTGCTCGACAGGTTGGGCCTGCCAGCCCTGTTATAGAAGGCTTCGGAGACCACGACGGCGGGCGCCAACCGCCGGTGGTCATCGGAGGCGAACCACGTTCCTTGCGTCAAGGGAACACGGTGGATTACGCCATATCCGACGTCCACGATGGTTGTGTCCACCTTCGTGACGCCACGTGGAAGCTGGAACTCGGCCTGCGTGCGCCCCACATGGGTGGATGTGGTGATCCCATAGCGTTGCCGGACGCCCTGATAGGCCTTTTCCAGGGTCGCCGGGTCCGGAGAGGAGGGCCCGTACACACCGAGGGATAACGTAGCCACCCGGCCGCCGTTCCGTTCGGATTGCTCTTTGTAGCCTTCCCTGGCCAGGTTTCCGACCCCCACCACGGACGTCAAGGCAGCAACGGACAATGCCACGCCCAGCAGGGCCAGGAGTATGCGCACTTTGTTGATGCGCAGTTCCTGCCATGCCTCTACCAACGATGACACGAAGCCGATCATGCTGGCGCTCCTGCTTCTTCAAGGCTCATAGGACCCAGGACACCGGAATCGAGCCGATAGCAGGCGCGGGCGAGCGCAGCCACGTTAACGTCGTGTGTGATCGTGACAAGGGCGGCGGCAGTTTCAGTGGCCACTGTATCCAGAAGGGCCATAACGGATTGTCCGGTTTCGACGTCGAGAGCGCCGGTTGGTTCGTCCGCGAGGATGAGACGTGGCCCGCGGACCAGGGCACGTGCAATGGCCACACGCTGTTGTTCACCACCGGAGAGCATGTTCGGCATAGTGTTGGCGCGGTCGGCCAAACCAACCCGGTCCAGCATGTTCATGGCGAGCTCCCTGCGACGCCAGAAGTCCCTGCCCTTGGCGTAGAGCAGCGGCGTGATGACATTGTCCAAGGCGCTGCGTCCCGGCAAGAGGTTGAACTGCTGAAACACAAAACCGACCGTCGAGCCGCGTAACCGGGCCCGGGCGTTACTGCCGAGCCGCGCCGCAGGCTGCCCAAGGAACTCCAACTCGCCGGATGTTGGAACGTCCAGGAGACCGAGGAGATTGAGCAAGGTTGATTTGCCGCAGCCGGACCTTCCAACGATTGCTGTGTGGTCGCCGCTGAGCACCTCCAGGTCAATGCCTCGGAGGATGTGCAAGTGCTGGGCGTCGGGCAGCGTCACAGAGCGTGTCACCGCGCGAAGGCTGACCAAGGTTTCGTTCGGGCTTAGCGACGTCATGCCTAGCCCGCCGGAATGTAGGTGCCTTGGGCAGGTCCCATCATCGGGTCTTGCGCAGCCGGAGCACCTGGAACGAACTCAAGGACCTGCTCGCCCTCCGTCAAGCCGGACACCACCTCAACAGCGGAGCCATCGTTCAAGCCGAGCTGCACCTTGCGCTGCTCCGGTGCGCCTCCGCTTGAACCCGCGATCCAGACAACGCCGTCCTTCACGCTGCCCTTCACCGAGGTCAACGGCACGGTGACTACATCCGCCGCTACACCCGCGCTGACCGTCATAGTGGCACCGAGGCCGGCGAACACCTGCTGGTCCGACGGCACAGCGCAACTTAACGTGCCCGTGGGGGTGCTGCCGCCGTCCTGCTGTCCCCCGCCGCCCCCTGGGCCAGCCATGGCAAATCCGACGCCCATGCCGGGACCCCCGCCCGAGCCGGACATGCCCACTGAGCCGCTTCCGCCGTCGTCGGATGCGTTGTTCTTGAGTGTCACCTCGCCGCACTGGAAGGGCGCCGGGCCTCCTACCAGTTCGATCTCCGCGGGACCGGGCTTGCCAAGCAGCCGATACTGCTGCGCGGCGGTGACGGATCCGGCAACAGTGTACGTGCCGGGGTCGATCTTTCCTACAGTCTCGCCGACACTGACTTGCTGGTCGATCAGCGTACTGAGTGACTGCAGCGTCCCGGTGCCGGGGGCCAGGACGTTGAAATAGTCATAGACCGGCTTCGGCGGTGTTCCGTCCTTGGACACTTGCGGGTTGGTCACGGCCCGTTCGGCCTTGACCTGGAACAGGGGGTCGCCTTGGGACACTGTGGCCCCCTGTTCAACGAAGACCTTATTGACGCTGCCGGCTGACGTACTGCGCACGGATTCCGCGGCATCGCTCTGCACCGTGCCTTTGATCTGCACTGTATTGGTGATCGTGGCCCGCGTGGCTGGAACGGTCGGAATGGCTACTTCCGCCAGTGGCGCCGGCTCTGAAGCTGTGGACTTAAGTCCGTCAATGAAAGCGATCTTGACCAATGCCACTGCGATGATGGCGAACACCAATAACCAGGCAACCGGCAAAATGACACGCCGAAAAACACCCATCCCTGCTCCGTTTCGGTAACTCCCCACAGAACCTCTGCGAGGGATGATTGCTCCAGCCTAAGCGAAGCCTTGGCCGCGCCTCGTCATCCGGAATGATGAACAGGATGCTTACCGTGTCGGGAGATTTGAAGCCTTTGGAACCCCGGACCCGCGAATTACCCCGGGACTGCTGGACAGCAGTGAGAGACTGTGAGGCATGACTCTCCCTATCGCCAAACCATGGCTGTCCACCCAGATCAACCAGGACCCCCGAGCTGCCACCGGGCGGCGCCTGCGGTGGGGCGTAGTGTCAACGGGGAACATCGCCGGCAGCGTCTCGCAGGACCTGTCGCTCCTTGAGGATGCCGAGCTCTACGCGGTCAGTTCCCGCACGCAGGAAGCGGCGGACGCCTTTGCCCAAACCGTCGGTTTCAGTAAAGGGTACGGAGACGACGGCGGGGTGCCCGGCTACCAGCGCATGTTCGACGATCCCGCCGTCGACGTCGTTTACGTCGCCACTCCCCATGCCCAACACTTCCACATAGCATCCGCCGCGTTGCGCGCCGGCAAGCATGTGCTGTGCGAGAAGGCCCTGACCATCAACGCCCGGGAAGCCACAGAGCTGGTCAGGCTGGCCAGGGAACAGAAGGTCTTCTTAATGGAGGCCGTATGGAGCCGCTTCCTTCCGAGCATGCAACGCGCTTTCGCTATTGCCGCCTCCGGAGAGATAGGTCAGGTCCAGTGGGTTTCGGCCGACCTCGGATTCCCTGCCCCGTACGACCCCACGGCCCGGCTTTGGGCCCTCAACGACGGCGGCGGCGCACTTTTGGATATCACCGTGTACCCGTTGCTGTGGGCCCTCGGCACACTGGGCTTTCCGCAGTCCGTGACCGCCATCGCATCCTTGAACGAAGACGGAGTGGACAGCCAGAATGCACTTACCCTCGGCTACGACACCGGCGCCCAGGCCCAACTGACCTCGTCCCTGACGGCACATGGACCCCGCAACGCCACTGTCGCCGGCGGACTCGGTTATGTGCAGACGATTGGATCCGTGAACAACCCGCGTGAGCTGGTGGTTCGGGTGGGTTGGGACGAGCCACGCCATGAACGGTTCGACGTCGTTGGCATCGGTTACACCTACGAACTCCGGGAGGTGACCCGCTGCATCCAGCAGGGGCTGACCGAAAGCCCGACCATGCCGCTTGAGGATTCCATCAACGTCATGCGGCTTTTCGACGGCGTTCGGTCCCAGTTGGGCATCCGGTACCCGAACGACGCCCGGTAGGCCGTCGGAGGGATGTGCCAGAGGAACCGCCTGAAGGGGGCGGGATGTGGCAGAGGAACCGTCTGAAGGGGGCGGGATTGTGATAGAGGAACGGGGAGTTTGTGCCGGGGCGCTGAAGGCGCGCTCCGCCGTCGTCGTACTGTTTTAACCTAGGTGAGCTAACGGCGGGCGGGTTGCTTCGCCAGCTTCCGGTCCAGGGACAGTGCGCCGGGACCGAGAAAAATCAGGGACACCGCGATCGCAAAGTAGATGATCAGCAGCTCCGCGGTAACGCCCGACGCGTCGGTCAGCAGGGGCTTGCCCGCTTCCGTGACGAACCAGATGGAACCGATAAGGATGGCCGCGAGGAAGCCGGCCACCCGGGTCAATGCGCCCAGAACCAACAGCAACCCGAGGCCCAACTCGCCGGCTATCACCAGCCACGCAATGATGTCCGGCTTCTGCACGCCCATAGCGGCCACGGAGGCGGCGAACGCGGCGTGTCCCGCCGTGAACTTCTGCACGCCGTGGACCAGCAGCATCGCACCGAACGCGACGCGCAGGATGGTGATGCCGCGGGAAGAGGACTTGGGAGACGGGTGAAGGAATTTCACGCATCCCAATCTTCCATGCCCAAGCGCGGCTCACCAAACCGGCCCAGCGCCCGAGCATCGCCCACCCAACTGGGTCGCAGCAGAGCGCGTTTAGAGACGTCAAAACGCGCACAATTGCGACCTGGATGGGTGAGTGGGGGCAGAATGAGAGGTGGCCCCCGGATGCAGGAGCCGCACGAGGAATGGAGCGGGTATGCAGGTTGATGTGGTGGTAGTCGGCGGCGGGGCCATGGGATCGGCTGCTGCATGGCAATTATCGCGCGCGGGCAAATCCGTGATCCTTTTGGAGCAGTTCGAAGCCGGGCACCACATTGGTGCTTCCCACGGGGCCACCCGCAACTTCAACACCGCTTACGCCGAGGCTGATTACCTGGACCTTCTGGCCGAGTCCAAGATCCTTTGGGACGAGCTTGCGGCCGAGCACGGTGCGCCGCTTTTGGACCTGGTGGGGCTGGCCAACCACGGCAACACCCCTAAGCTGCAGCAAATCCACGCGGCTCATCAGGAACGCGGAATCGAAAGCTACTTCATCTCCCCCACAGAGGCCGCCGACCGCTGGAAGGGCATGACCTTCGCCACGGACGTACTGTTCGTCCCGGGTTCAGGCCGGGTCCGCTCAGCTGACGCGCTCAAAGCCCTGCGGACGTCCGCCGAATCCAAGGGCGCCGTGTTCAAATACTCGACGCCGGTCCGCGACATCCGCGTCGACGGTCCGGATTCGGTGGTGGTGGTGACGGAGGAAGAGGATTACACGGCCCGGCGGGTTGTGGTCACGGCAGGTGCCTGGACCACCAAAGTGCTCGACGGACTGGCGGAACTGCCGGCCTTGGTGGTCACCCAGGAGCAGCCGGCCCATTTCACCCCGCTGGACAACACCTTGGTGTGGCCAAGCTTCAACCACAACCCGGACCCCGACCCCAACAACGAGCTCTACGAATACTGGTTCAGCCCCGTTTACGGCATGCTCACCCCGGGCGAGGGCGTCAAGGCGGGCTGGCATGGTGTGGGCCCCGTCATGGATCCCGACGAGCGCACGTTCCAGCCCATCCCCCAGCAGCTCGAGGCTTTGGTGCGTTACGCCGAAGAGTGGCTTCCCGGCGTCGACCCTTCCACGGCGGTTCCCATCAGCTGCACCTACACCACCACGCCCAACGAGGACTTCGTCCTGGACCGGTTCGGCCCGCTGGTGGTGGGCGCGGGCTTCTCCGGCCACGGGTTCAAGTTCACCCCGGCGATCGGCCGGGTGCTGAAGGACATCGTCGACGGCGGCACGGCCCCCGCACGGTTCGCAGCCGACCGTTAAACGAAAACTGACTCGCAGTCGGGGTTGTTCTGAGCTCTCAAAACAACCGCAACTGCGAGTCAGTTGGGGGCTTACTTCAGGGTCGCGAGGACCTTGTTGAAGGTTGCCGACGGGCGCATGACCTCAGCGGCCTTGGCAGCGTCCGGACGGTAGTAACCGCCAAGATCGACGGCGGGGCCCTGGACTGCGTTCAGCTCGCCGACGATTGCGTCCTCGTTGGAGGTCAGTTCCTCGGCGATCGGTGCGAAGGCTGCTGCCAGCTCTGCATCGGAGGACTGCTTGGCCAGTTCCTGCGCCCAGTACATGGCGAGGTAGAAGTGGCTTCCGCGGTTGTCCAGCTCGCCGACGCTGCGGCGCGGGGACTTGTTCTCCAGCAGGAACGTGCCGGTGGCGCGGTCGAGGGTGTCGGCGAGGACCTGGGCACGGGCGTTGCCGGTGGTGGTGGCAAGGTGCTCGAAGCTCACGGCCAGGGCGAGGAATTCACCCAGGCTGTCCCAGCGGAGGTGGTTCTCCTTGACCAGCTGCTGGACGTGCTTCGGGGCGGAGCCACCGGCACCGGTCTCGAACAGGCCGCCGCCGTTGATCAGCGGAACGATGGAGAGCATCTTGGCGCTGGTGCCGAGTTCGAGGATCGGGAACAGGTCCGTGAGGTAGTCGCGGAGCACGTTGCCGGTAACGGAGATGGTGTCCTGGCCCTTGCGGATGCGCTCCAGGGTGAAGGCGGTGGCCTCTTCCGGGGAGAGGATCTCGATCTGCAGGCCCTCGGTGTCGTGGTCCTTGAGGTACTCGTTGACCTTGGCGATCAGGTTGGCGTCGTGGGCGCGGCCCTTGTCCAGCCAGAAGACGGCCGGGGTCTCGGAAGCGCGGGCGCGGGTGACAGCCAGCTTGACCCAGTCGCGGATCGGCACGTCCTTGGTCTGGCAGGCGCGCCAGATATCGCCCGGGGAAACCTGGTGTTCGATCAGTACGGTGCCTGCGCGGTTCACGAGCTGGACGGTTCCGGCTGCTTCGATCTCGAACGTCTTGTCGTGGCTGCCGTATTCTTCGGCGGCCTGGGCCATGAGGCCGACGTTGGGGACTGTTCCCATGGTGGTGGGATCGAACGCACCATTGGCGCGGCAGTCGTCAATGACAACCTGGTACACACCGGCGTAGGAGCTGTCCGGGAGGACTGCTAGGGTGTCGGCTTCCTTGCCGTCCGGGCCCCACATGTGGCCGGAGGAGCGGATCATGGCGGGCATGGAAGCGTCCACGATGATGTCGGACGGAACGTGCAGGCTGGTGATGCCCTTGTCCGAGTCGACCATTGCCAACGCAGGACCTTCTTCGAGGCCCTTGGTGATGGCTGCCTTGACGCCTTCGCGGACATCCTCGGGCAGTTCTTCGAGACCATTGAGGATCGCGGCGAGGCCGTTGTTCGGGCTGATGCCTGCGGCAGCCAGCTGCTTGCCGTAGGTGTCGAACAGCTCGGAGAAGTAGGCCTTCACGACGTGGCCGAAGATGATGGGGTCGGAGACCTTCATCATGGTGGCCTTCAGGTGTGCGGAGAAGAGGATGCCCTCTTCCTTGGCACGGGCAACCTGGGCCTTGAGGAATTCATCCAGGGCTTCGGCGCGGAGGACGGTACCGTCCACCACCTCGCCGGCCAGAACAGGGAAGTCCTTCTTGAGGACCTTGACGGAACCGTCTTCACGGACCAGCTGGATGGAGAGGGCATCATCGGCTTCGATGACAACGGACTTCTCGTTGGAGCGGAAGTCGTTCTGGCCCATGGTGGCCACGTTGGTCTTGGAGTCCGCGGTCCAGGCGCCCATGGAGTGCGGGTTCTGGCGGGCGTAGTTCTTCACTGACAGCGGCGCGCGGCGGTCCGAGTTGCCCTCACGCAGGACCGGGTTCACGGCGGAGCCCTTGATCTTGTCGTAGCGGGAACGGATGTCCGTCTCGGTGTCGGAAGAGGGGTTGTCCGGGTAGTCCGGGAGGGCGTAACCCTGGGCCTGGAGCTCGGCGATGGCGGCCTTGAGCTGCGGGACGGAAGCACTGATGTTGGGCAGCTTGATGATGTTGGCTTCCGGCTGCTTTGCCAGTTCGCCAAGTTCAGCCAGGGCATTGCCCGTGCGCTGCTCCTCAGTCAGGAAATCGCCGAATACGGCGATGATGCGGCCAGCCAGCGAGATATCGCGGGTCTCGACCTCCACACCTGCGGTCGAGGCATACGCTTCCACAATCGGCAGGAATGAGTAGGTAGCCAGCATCGGCGCTTCGTCTGTGTGGGTATAGATAATCTTGGCCATTGGCGGGGTTCTCCCTGAAAGTCTGCAGATTTCAACATCTCTAACTTACCCGAGCGCACCTGTTTGAGGGCCGTTCGTGTCCGGGATCACGCCTTGCGTTACCGCTTTCACAAGCACCTTGCCCGCGCCTCCGGACCGATGAAAAGCGCGACGGCAGTCGGAACAACAGTGGCGACTTCCCGCCGTCGTACCTCCCCGCCAGCCGCCCCGGTCCAAGTGACAGCAAAATATCACAAAATCTGAAACATCTCTTTACAAACTTGTCACACAGCGGGTAGCTTCGATTCCGTCAGTCGGCGGTCGCCATCACTGGCCGCTTCACTCCCTCGATTAGGTAGGAACAACGTGACAAAAACCAAGACCCTGGCCACAAGCCTTCTGAGTCTGTCCGCCGCCGCGATCCTCGCCCTGGTTGGAACAACCAGCGCAACCGCGGCCTCCGCGAAGGACACCGACTCGAACGGCGCTGCGGTCAGCCGCCACGTAGCCTCAGACAACGGCGCTGCAGACTACTGGACCCCGGAGCGGATGAAGTCCGCCAAGAGCGGCGATGTCCTTGCCAGCAAAGCCCTGCAGCGCAGCGGGCTCTTGAACCTCGGCAAGGCTCCGGTAACCGAAGCTCCCGGCGCCGTTACCAGCATCGAAGGCCAGCAGGCCGCCGCCGACAAGAACATCAACCTCAAGGTCAACCAGTCCGAGACGCCGGTCAAGCACATCGGCAAGATCTTCTTCACCCTCGGCGGCTCCAACTACGTCTGCTCCGGCAACTCCGTCACGGCAGCGAACAAGAGCACCGTGTCCACCGCCGGCCACTGCGTCAACGAGGGCCCCGGAGCGTACGCCACCAACCTGGTCTTCGTTCCCGCCTACCTGAACGGCTCCGCACCGTACGGCAAGTGGACGGCAAAGGCCCTGTACTCCCCCACCCAGTGGGCGTCCAACGGCAACATGCAGTACGACACCGCCTTCGCAGTGGTGAACACGCTCAACGGCCAAAAGCTCGCTGACGTTGTGGGCTCCTCCGGCGTGCAGTTCAACGCCGCCCGCGGACTGAGCTACAAATCGTTCGGCTACCCGGCAGCTGCACCTTTCAACGGTGAATCCCTCAAGAGCTGCTCCGGCACCGCCACCAACGATCCCTACAACCCGCAGTTCCTCACCCAGGGCATCCCGTGCAACATGACCGGTGGATCCTCGGGCGGTCCCTGGTTCATCGGCAACAGCTCCAGCGGGTACCAGAACTCCGTGAACTCTTACGGCTACGGCAGCAACTCCAGCACCATGTACGGTCCGTACTGGGGCTCCGTGATCCAGTCCACCTACACCACGGCTGCGGCTTCGTAACCGGTTCTTTGTAGCAGGCCCCTGTTAAGTACGATGGCGGCCGTCCCCTTTCGGGGGCGGCCGCCGTTTGCGCTGTATGGGCCCACGCCGCCCGGGTTCCCTGGCCGAAGCGCAGCGAGTTTAGGGAGGCGGTGGGGACTAGTGGAAGAAGTGGCGTGCGCCGGTGAAGTACATCGTGATGCCGGCAGCGTTCGCGGCAGCGATGACTTCATCGTCGCGGACCGATCCACCCGGCTGGACGACTGCGCGGACACCGGCGTCGATCAGGATCTGCAGTCCGTCAGCGAAGGGGAAGAAGGCATCCGAAGCTGCCACGGCGCCGCGTGCGCGCTCAGGAGCGCCGGCACCGCTGGCGTTGGAGGCACCGCCGGCACCTTCGACGTCGGACTCCACCTGGACGCCCAGCGTGTTGGCGCGCTCCACAGCCAGTTTGCAGGAGTCGAGGCGGTTGACCTGTCCCATGCCGATGCCCACTGCTGCGCCGTTGTCCGCGAGCAGGATGGCGTTCGACTTGGCCGCCCGGCAGGCAGTCCACGCGAAAGCGAGGTCGGCGAGGGTCTTGTCGTCAGCGGCTTCGCCGGCGGCGAGGGTCCAGTTGGCGGGGTTGTCGCCGTCGGCGTCCACCTTGTCCGTCATCTGGACCAGGACGCCGCCGGAAACCTGGCGCATCTCGGAGGGGTAGCGGCCGTAGCCCTCGGGCAGAGCGAGGAGGCGGATGTTCTTCTTCTTGGAGAGGATCTCCACGGCTTCCGGTTCGAAATCCGGAGCAATGACCACCTCGGTGAAGATGTCCGCGACCGTGCGGGCCATGCCTGCAGTGACGGTGCGGTTCGCTGCGATGACGCCACCGAAAGCGGATACGGGATCGCAGGCGTGGGCCTTGGCGTGGGCGTCGGCGATCGGGTCGGCAGCATCAGCGGAGCCAACTGCAACACCGCACGGGTTGGCGTGCTTGATGATCGCTACGGCGGGCTCAGCGAAGTCGAAAGCAGCGCGCAGGGCGGCATCGGCGTCGACGAAGTTGTTGTAGCTCATGGCCTTGCCGTGGAGCTGGTCAGCCTGGGCGATGCCGGCCGGAGCGGCCTTGTCCACATAGAGGGCAGCCTGCTGATGCGGGTTTTCGCCGTAGCGGAGGACCTCGGAACGCTCCAAGGCCAGGCCGGCGTAGGCGGGCCAGTCAATGACGCCGTCGCCGTCTTCGTCCAGGAACTGGCTGGCAGTCCAGGAAGCAACAGCGTTGTCGTAGCTCGCAGTGTGGGCGAAGGCCTTCGCTGCCAGGCGGCGGCGGGTCTTGAGGTCGAATCCACCATGTGCGGCGGCGTCAACAACGGCACCGTAGAAGTTGGGGTCCGTGACGATGGCGACGGCGGCGTGGTTCTTTGCGGCCGAGCGCACCATGGCGGGGCCTCCGATGTCGATCTGCTCAACAACGTCGTCCTGTGCGGCGCCGGACTTCACGGTCTCGACGAACGGGTACAGGTTCACCACCACGAGGTCGAAGGTCTCGATTTCCATGGAGGTGAGGGTTTCCATGTGCGCCGGGACGCGGCGGTCGGCGAGGATGCCGCCGTGCACGCGCGGGTGCAGGGTCTTGACGCGGCCGTCCAGCATTTCCGGGGAGCCGGTGACTTCTTCGACTTCCTTCACCGGAATGCCGGCTGCGGCGATCTTCTTGGCCGTGGAGCCGGTGGACACGATCGCGACGCCGGCTGCGTGCAGGCCCTTTGCGAGCTCCTCCAGTCCCGTCTTGTCGTAAACCGAGATCAGTGCACGGCGGATGGGAACACGGTCAAGCTGCGTCAAGCTCACAAAAGTCTCCGTCTTAGGTCGCGTAGATAGCGCGGGTGGTGTCGCGTTGAGTGGGGATAGGGGCAGTTTATCGTGTTTCGATGGCGGCCTCATTTTGCGTCTCCGGCCCCACAAGGAGTGGCGTGCATCATAGGGTTGACCCATGGATGCCACGGACGTCGTTCTTGTTGCCGACATAGGGAAGAGCCGCTGCCGCGTTGAGCTTCGCTCGGGTGATGAATTGTTGGGCGCGGCAGACCAGCACGGATTCCCCGGAGTCCACGTCGAGAACGGTCCCACCTTGGCATTCGACCTCGTCCTGGAGACCACCACCCTGCTCCCGCCCGGCCTGCCCGTCAGCACCCTCACCGGCGTCGGAGCTGCCGTGGCCGGCGTAGAGGCTTCGGAGGCGAAGTCCCGGGAGCTGGCCACCATGTTGTCGCGGCATTTCGGTGTTCCTGCGGCGGTTCTCTCCGATGCCACTGCCGCCCATCTGGGCGCACTGCAGGGCGGGCCGGGCACCACGCTGATCGTGGGAACGGGTGCGGTGGCATTCCGCTTTGATGAGGCGGGCGTCCTGCACCGGGCCGACGGTTGGGGCCCGTACCTCGGCGACTTCGGCAGCGGACGCTGGATCGGCCAGCAAGGACTCCAGGCCGTTTTGTTGGCGTCCGACGGCGGCCCCGCCACTTCCCTCTCGGCGGCAGCGGGGGCACTCGTTGAGTCCCCGACCATGCTGCCCGCCTGGTTGGCCGAAATGGATAACCCCTACCGGGCGATGGCCCGTTTCGCACCCTTGGTGCTGCACGCAGCGGAGGCGGGTGACGCCGTCGCACACGGCATTGTCAGCGAGGCGTGCCGGGTCCTGACCCGCACCGTGCTCCTGGCCGCCAGCGGCGATCCGAGCGGGACGCCACGCGTCGCAATCCTGGGCGGAGTGGCCAACTCGGAGTTCTTCGAGGGACTCTTGCAGAAGTCCCTGGCTTCGGCTGGGATTGAAGTGGTGGCCCCGCTCGGGGACGGCCTGGACGGCGCCGCCCTCGCAGCGCAGCGCCGCGGGCTCCTCCAGGAAAGGTACATCCACCGTGACGGAACAAACTGGCCCGACTGACGCTGACAAACTCGCAGGTCTCCGCACCGAACTCTCCGGGCTCCAAACCGAGGCTGCAACGGACAGTCTCAAAGACCTGGACATCCTGGGCACGGACGAACTCGTCACTGCCATGCTCGCCCACAGCTCCGGCGTGCATGCCGCCGTTTCCGGGGCGAATTCCGCGATCGCGCAAACCGTCGACGCCGTTGCGGAGCGACTCCAGCGCGGGGGGCGCCTTTTGTACGTGGGCGCCGGGACTGCGGGGCGCCTCGGCGTGCTCGACGCAAGCGAGTGCCCGCCGACGTTCGGCACCCCGCCGGGACTCGTCGTCGGGCTTATCGCAGGAGGCCCTGAGGCGATCCGGAAACCCGTGGAGTACGCCGAGGACAACGCCACCGCGGGCGCGCGGGACCTGCACCATATCAACGTGACGGAAGCGGACGCCGTCGTGGGTATTACCGCCTCCGGGAGGACGCCCTACGTGATCGGCGCGTTGGAGGAGGCCCGGAAACGGGGTGCCTTCACGGCGTCGCTGGCCTGCAACAAGGGCTCGGCGGTGAGTCATCTGGCTGACGTGGCGATCGAGGTGCCGGTGGGGCCGGAGTTCATCGCGGGTTCCACGAGGCTCAATTCCGGGACGGCCCAGAAGCTGGTCTTGAACATGATCAGCACGTTGGTCATGGTGAAACTCGGCAAGACCTACGGGAACCTGATGGTCGATCTTCGCGCGACCAACCACAAGTTGCAGGCCCGCTCGCAGCGGACCGTGCAGCACGCCACCGGTGTCTCCGCCTCGGAAGCTGCGACGGCGTTGGACTCGGTTGGGGGTTCGGTGAAGGCCGCGATTCTGGTGTTGCTGACCGGGATCGATCCTGCCGACGCAAAGCCCGCGCTGGAGGAAGCCGGCGGTTTCCTGCGGAGGGCCATCGAAACCCGAAAGTAATGGTGCTGAGGGCCTAAAGTTGCATGCAGGAGGCCTCATGAATACGTACACGACCGTGCCCAGCGGCGAACAAGTGGTGCAGGAACTGCCTTGGCGGTGGAAGGTCCAGGGCAAGATCTTCCTCATTGGCGGCCTCGGCTTCATGTTCGACGCCTGGGATGTGACGCTCAACGGCATCCTCATTCCCCTGCTGTCCAAACATTGGTCCCTGCAACCGGCCGACGCCGCGTGGATCGGCACCTCGAACCTGATCGGCATGGCCGTGGGCGCGTTCGCGTGGGGCACCATTGCGGACACGATCGGCCGGAAGAAGGCCTTCACCGCCACGCTCCTGATCTTCAGCCTCTTCACGGTGCTGGGTGCCTTGGCGCCGGACATCGTGTGGTTCTGCATTTTCCGGTTCATGGCCGGCTTCGGCTTGGGCGGCTGCATCCCGGTGGACTATGCCCTGGTTGGGGAATTCACACCCCGAAAACAGCGGGGCAAAGTCCTCACGGCCATGGACGGTTGGTGGCCCGTGGGCGCGGCCCTGTGCGGATTCGTCTCCGCCGGCCTTGTGGCTTTGTACGGCGATTGGCGCCTGACGATGGTCATCATGGTGATCCCTGCCCTGTTGGTGTTCTGGGTGCGGCGGTCCGTTCCCGAATCTCCCCTGTTCCTGATCCGGAAGGGTCGTCGCGTTGAAGCGGCTGCGGTGATCGACGGCCTCGTGGAAGCAACCGGCGCCACGCCGCGTGCCTACAGCCTGCCCGAACCAAAGGATGCGCCGCGCCTCTCCCCCGGCAGCGCGTGGCTCCAGCTCCGAAACATTTGGACATTCAACTGGAAGATCACCACTGCGGCCTGGGCGCTGTTCTTCTCCGTGCTGTTGGTCTACTACCTGTCCCTCACGTGGATGCCCCGAATCCTCATTGGCGCCGGGTTCGAGGAGTACAAGGCCTTCGTGACCACGGCGGGGATGGCCGCCGTCGGGCTTTTGGGTGTTGTTGTTGCAGCGCTCCTGGTGGAGCGCGTGGGCCGCAAGTGGATCCTGGCCATCACCGGGCCGTTGTCCGCGGTGACGCTGGTGATCGTGGCGTTCGTGGTGGACGTACCTTCTGCGGCGGTGTTGTGGCTGCTCGTGTTCGGATTCGTGGTCCAGGTGGCGATTCCCGTCCTCTACGCCTATGTGTCCGAGCTGTATCCCACCGAACTCCGTGGCTCCGGGTTTGGCTGGGCATCGACGTTCTCCCGGATCGGCGCCGGTTTTGGCCCGCTCGTCTTTGCCTCATACTTCTGGCCGGAGTTTGGCTTGGCGACGTCGTTTGCCCTCGCCGGGGGGCTTGTCCTGCTGTCCGTGTTGTGGATGGCGTTCTTCGCCCCGGAGACGAAGCAGCGCGAGCTATCGTAACTGCGCTCTCCCCCTCCCTCCCTTCCCAACTAATACGAAAGTAGGGGTGGGTTAGGCTGCGGTGACCGGGGTGATCGTGACGTCGTAGCCGAGGTTGTTGAGTTGTTTGATGGCTTTGTTTTTCGCTCGGGTTGGGCTGATCCGGTTGTAGTGATCGGCGCCGGGGTCGTTGTAGATTTCGCCGTTCCGGAGCATGTGCCAGGCTGCGTTCAGGATCGAATGTTCGACGGCGACAAGGGCTTTGTTGCGTCCGGCGCGGGCTGTGATGCGCCGGTATTTCGCGGCGAGGTAGGTGTTCTTTGATCGTGTGGCGGACAGGGCTGCGGTGCCGAGGGCTGCTTTGAGGTACTTGTTGCCGGGCAGGATGTGCGCTGATTTGATGTGGCCTGCGGATTCGTTCGCTCCGGGACACACACCTGCCCAGGATGCGAGCCGGGCCGGGGTGTCAAACACGGTCATGTTCGCGCCGGTTTCGGCGATGATCACTTCGGCGACTCGTTGGGAGACTCCGGGGATGGTGGCCAGGGCTTCCCTGGCGTCACGAAAGGGTTTCATCGCCTCCTCAATGTGTTGGGTGAGGGCCTCGATGGTGCGGGTGTGGGCATCGATCTGGTCCAGATGCAGTCTGGCCATGAACGCGTGGTGGGGCCGGAACCGGCCGGTGAGCGCGTCAACCAGTGCCGGGATTTTCGAGCGCAGTGTTCCGCGGGCCATGCCGGCAAGGACTTCGGGGTTACGTTCGCCACGGATCAGGGCTTCGAGCATGTCTCGTGAGGAGACCCCGGTCAGATCCGAGACGACCGAGGAGAGTTTGATCCCGGAGCCTTCGAGGAACTTCTCCAACCTTTGGATTTCCCGGACCCGGTCCCGGGCAGCGATGGCCCTGGCCCGGGTAAGGTCCCTAAGGTCACGGATGGGCTCGGGAGGCACGAACGAGGCACGCAGCAGCCCGTAAGCGCCCATCCGGGCCAGCCAGGCGGCGTCCTTGACATCGGTTTTGTGGCCCGGGAGGTTCTTGGCGGATTTCGCGTTGACCAGCATCACCGGGACGGTCTCCTCGAGCAGGTAGTAGAACGGTTTCCAGTAATCGCTGGTCGCCTCCATCACCACCATGTCCACACGGGCTTGCTCGAGGTACTCTCGCAGTTCCAGGACCTGCCCGGTGGTCGCAGCCCACGTCGTGACCTTGGATGTGTAGGTCCCGGGCCGGGCACCCGGAACCCGCACGCACAGCTTCGCGTCGCGCTTGGAAATATCCAGGCCAGCGGCACGCTCGTGAACGACATCCAGATCCTTATCAATCTCCATGATGCTTCCTCCCAACCTCTCGTACGGCTGTTTCCCATCTACCGTGGGGAGGACTGGAAAATAATCAGGAATCTAACACCCGTGCTCGAAGCAACAATCCATGGCTCCCATGGAAATCCTCCACGCCACGCTAGGTCACGGACTCCGGGTACCAAGTTGGGTCGGCGTTCACCGCGGCAGACACTCCCATGATCATCCCCTCACCACTGAGTTGCCAGAGCCCACGGCGAGCAGGACGCACACTTTCCCCACTCCATGGGGCGCCGACGGCGCGGAACCGCTAGGTCGCA